>DEBO01000008.1:0-8399 GCA_002348585.1 Alphaproteobacteria bacterium UBA2954
TATTCTAATCGTCGCAGGCTTGTTCCCTAAGATTGGTGCCGCGATATCAACAGTGCCTATTGAGGTTCTTGGTGGTGGTGTGATTGTCATGTTCGGTATGGTTGCTGCAGCGGGCGTATCTATTTTGTCAGAAGTGAAATGGGACAGACGTAGCTTGATGATTTTTGCTGTATCGCTCTCAGTTGGACTAGGGCTCCAGCTTGTGCCGTCGGCACTCCAGCATCTTTCTGGCACAGCCAAAGTGCTGATGACATCAGGCCTTTTGCCTGCCGCCGTCTTAGCTATTGTGCTGAATTTGGTTTTACCTAAGACAGACTAAGTCTACACATAATATGTAAACTTCCCCCTGTGATTTTTTAACGCAGGGGGATTTTCATTTTATTTAGTTTCTAGCCAGTTAGATAGCTGACCTGTCACAGATATGGCTACTTGAAGTGGTTTTTTGCCAGTAATTTCAGGCAAGCCAATGGGGCAGGAAAGCCTTTCAACTGCATCAGAGTTTACACCTGCATCTCTTAGACGCTTGCGAAACCGCGATGCCTTTGTTTCTGATCCTATTAAACCACATCTGGCAAAATTGCCGCAACTTAGCACTGCCATGACAATTTTAAAATCAACCTGATGGGAATAAGTCATTATAAGATGTATGGCGTCGCCTGGTGCATGCTGGGCAATGGTCTCTGGCTTATTCGCAAGCAGTTTGGTCACCTCTTCAGCAATGTCCTCTGGATAGCGATCATCATCTGTATCCACCCAGTAAATCTGGCAAGGCAGGTGACGGGCAATTTCAACAACAGCCCTGCCAACATGACCTGCACCATATAGAAATACAGGCTGCTTTTGAACGCTTAACGGCAGACTTAGCATCTCCTCAGATGGTTCAATTGCAACTACTGGGATGTCTTGTGAATTGGTTGGGTGCAGGCTGTACCCTTGATCCTGCGCTGCAAGCTGAGCCAGAACAGATTGGCTGTCAGGCCCATACCACTCAAACATTAGTTTGACATGACCACCGCAGCATTGGCCGAGGGCTGGGCCAAGAGGATATGTTCTGACTTCGCGCAGGAAAGCTTTTTCTGACCTATCTTCTCGGGCAGTTTTAATGGCCTGAAATTCCAGCTCACCGCCGCCAATACTTCCATCAATATGGCTATTATAGACAAGCATTATTGCACCGGCTTCACGCGGTACAGAGCCCTTTGCTTCGGCAACAGAGATTAAGCAGACATAGCCTTCAACGAGGCCAGATAAAGCTGCCTGCGCCCAATTCTGTTGAAAAGTGCCAATTTTCATAATTTTTGCTGCGCCTGTATAGCCATCAATAGGCGTTCTGCAGTAGCGGGCGCATGCAGTTCAGGGTAGCTGTTTGTTGAACTTAGGCCTCTCAGCGCATCCCCGCAGGCGAGAAAAACAGATATTCCCAGCATGAAAGGAGGCTCACCAACAGCTTTTGACCTGTGAATTGTTTCTGAACGATTGCCGTCCCCTTCATAGAGGTTGATGTTGAGCAGATAAGGCCTGTCTGAACAGGCGGGGATTTTATAGGTGGACGGCGCATGCGTCAGTAACGCCCCATCTTGTCCGTAGACAAGTTCCTCAGTGGTCAGCCAGCCAGCGCCTTGAACAAACCCGCCTTCAATCTGGCCTTTATCCAGTGCCGGATTAATGGAATGACCAGCGTCATGCAGAATATCTGTGCGTAGGATCCGAGATTCGCCTGTTAGCCTGTCAATGGCAACCTCACATAGCGCTGCGCCATAAGCAAAATAATAATAAGGAGAACCAGTCAGACTTGCATCATCCCAATGAATTTCTGGCGTTGCATAAAAGCCCGTTGCAGAGAGCGAGACACGCCCCTCATAACATAATCCGACAGCTTCAGAAAAAGATAGATATTCTCCAGAAGGAAAGCTGATCTGTTTATCCTGAAAATTAATTCTTTCTGCTTCACACTGATAAAGCTCAGCTAGATGTGCAGTCATACGCTGTTTAATAGCATCAGCTGCACGTGCTGCAGCCATCCCATTCAAATCGGTCCCGGATGAAGCCGCTGTGGCAGATGTGTTAGGCACCTTGCCAGTGGTTGTGGCTGAAATCCGCACATCATCATGTGCTAGCCCAAATACGTCAGCTACAATCTGGATAATCTTTGTATGCAGCCCTTGGCCCATCTCAGTACCACCATGATTGAGGTGCACTGACCCATCAGAATAGACATGAACAAGAGCGCCAGCTTGGTTCAACATGGTTCTGTTGAAGGAGATTCCAAATTTGACCGGCGCAAAGCCTAGGCCACGTCGCAGCACCGGGTTAGTTTGGTTGTAGGCGTCGACCTGTTGTCGCCTGTTTTGATAATCACCGGTTTCCAGGAGCTGGTTTGTTATCTTTCCTAGCAGCCCATCCTTGACAATTTGGCCATATGGTGTGCAGCACAGCGTGCCGGCCTCATAATCAGGATAATAATTCAGTTGCCTAACGTTGATTGGGTCTAGATTCAAATGAGCAGCGATTTTATCTATTATCTGTTCGATGCCTATCATGCCCTGAGGGCCGCCGAACCCCCTAAAGGCTGTATTCGAAGGGGTATGTGTCTGGCATAGATGGGCTGTTATGCGGGTGTTGGGGATAGCATAAGCATTTTCAGCATGTGTCATCGCCCGGATGGCAATCGCCTTGGAAAGGTCATAAGACATCCCACATCGCAAATACTGATCAATAATCAGCGCAGTCATGCGCCCATCCTTATCAAAGCCTACTTTATAGACCAACTTGATATCATGGCGCTTGCCTGTAACCCGCATGTCATCATCTCGGTCATATATTAGGCGGGCCGGGCGCTTTGTTTTATGAGCAGCAAGGGCAGCAATACAGGCTGTTAGATTGCTCTGGCTTTCCTTGCCGCCAAAGCCTCCACCCATTCGCCTGACATCAACCTGAACGTCGCCATAAGTTAGCCCAAGCATTCCAGCAACCTTATGCTGAATTTCACTTGGATGCTGTGTAGATACAAATAATTGAATTCCGCCATTTTCATCTGCCTGGGCAATGGCTGCCTGGCCTTCCAGATAAAAATGCTCCTGCCCACCGGCATACAGCTCTCCTTGCAATTGGCAAGGGGCTGTCGCATAGGCATTTTCTGCCTCTCCGGATGACAGGGACATTGGCTTTTCAAGAAAACTTTCCTGCTCAACAGCTGCATCGATGCTTAAGATTGGGGCAAGTGGCGTAATTTCAGCTTGCACCTTTTCTGCTGCGTCTCTGGCTTGTGCTCTTGTATCAGCAACCACTGCGAATAGCGTCTGGCCGTGATACATAATCTTATCTTTCACAAATATAGGGTCATCACCCATTACTGGGCTGCAGTCATTTGTTCCGGGAATATCAGCTGCCGTTAGCACCGCCCGCACACCTGGCATATGAAAAGCAGCTTCTGCATCAATCGAGATTAGCTGGCCATGTGCAACAGCACTTAAACCAAGGGCAATATGCACAGAGTTTTCTGGTAGTGGCATATCATCCACGTAACGAGCCTGTCCGGTGACATGAAGGGCCGCACTTTCATGGCGCAGGGCCTTGTGGACTTGTGTAGGTTGTTCAAGCGGGGTCATGTTCCTGCCTCGCCAAGGGTGTTGTTGGATAAGGGGGTCAACCCTGCGGCTGCTAGCCCAATACCCGCCAGCCTGACAGGTTTGTCTGCTATCATTTCCAAACGGCATTTCTGCAAAAGATTGCGGGCGCCTAGTAAGCGATACTCAGCTGAGGCTCTAACATCACTTAATGGCGTGAAATCAGCTGCTAAAGCTAAATCAATTGCAGGTTCATGTTTCTTGTCTGGCTGCAAAGGCTGTCCGATAAGAGCTGCTTCAAGTGAGTGGGCGCGCTGCGGTAAACCGGCCATGCCGCCAAAGGCAACCCGTGCAGCTCTAATTCTGCTGTCTTCTATTTTCAAAGTAAAAGCCCCCATTACAGCTGAAATATCTTGGTCAAATCTGCGGGATAGTTTGTAGCAGTTGAATTTCCAACCCGTTGATAATTTCGGAATAAAAAGTCCGTCCACCCATTCACTTTGTTGGCGGTCCTGCTGACCATAAGACAGAAAGAAATCTTCTAGTTTTAGCCTTCGCTCTTCTTTTCCGCGTCGAAGTAACAGGTCGGCATCCAGAGCGATGAAGGCAGGTGCCAGGTCACCAATTGGTGAACCATTAGCAATATTACCACCTACCGTTCCACTTGCTCTTACTTGGACTGAACCAAAACGTCGCCATAATTCCTTTAAAGATGGAAAATGTGCCGCCAGAAAATCAGCTGCTTTATGATGTGTAGCGGCGGCGCCAATATAAAAGCCGTCTTTTTGCTCTGTTACATCATCCAGCCCATCAACATCCTGAACAGAGATTAATGCAGGCATTTTTTGGTTTTGTTTAGTGATCCATAAGCCAATATCTGTTGCCCCGGCGATAATCTGTGCGTCAGGCGTTTCTATAAAGGCTTGCGCGAAACTATCCTTTGAACTAGGGGCGAAATATGAGGCTTCCCTTGTCACATAAGCCAGCTCCGGCAGTGCCTCGCATGTCTTTAAATAGGCTCTCTCTTTATTTAGTCGAATCGTTTCCCATTCAGCAAGAGGCTGTCCTGCCAATGATTGGCCAGCTTTAATAATAGGGCCATATCCAGTACATCGGCAAAGATTTCCTGCAAGCAAATCATCAAGGTCAGAGGCATTAAAAGAAGATTTGTTAAGCCAGCCTCCATATAGAGACATCACAAATCCTGGGGTGCAGAACCCGCATTGTGAGCCGTGATGATCTATCATTGCCTGTTGAACCGGGTGTAGCGTCCCATCTTCCTTTGCAACACCCTCAACTGTTCGGATGACAGATTTATCAGCCATTGGGAGCAGCATTATGCAAGCGTTTACAGGTTGCCAAACTATCTGTTCTGCTTGCAACCGCCCAACCATAACCGTGCAAGCTCCGCAATCGCCCTCAGCACAACCCTCTTTTGTACCGGTTAGGCTATGCGGCCCGCGCAGCAATTGTAGCAGGGTTGTGTCAGGGCGCAGTTTTTCGATCTCATGCGCCTGTCCGTTGAGCATAAAATGAATTGGCCTATATTTTTGCGGGTCTGATGCAGCTGACATAATAACCTCGTTGCGACTGCGCATATGCAAAAGCACTCCATCATTAACGGTATCAAAACCATAGATGCAATCAAGATGTTTCAGTTTGTCCAACCAAGAAATCCCGAATTGTAAAATTCGGGTTGAGGATTTGGTTTATTTCTCTGCCATTTTAAACTCGCGGGTTTGATGGAAATAAAGGAGAGATCCTCGTTAGATTTACCTGATTGAAAACCCTGGTCCAATCATCACTTGATCTCTTTCGATTATTTTTTACTTTTCAAGTTCATATTTCTCCTGTTGGAAACGTAATGTCGAAGGAGTTAACGCTTAGTTGACATGCAGTGCATTGTTTCTACGCTTAACTAGTTGGCCTAGGAATATAGTAAAATGATGGGAAACATTCTTGAATGAACCCTCTTTCAAGTGAAATAAAGGATATGAAACTGGCTCCGATGCGCGAGGTTAGTAAAACTTTGCAAATTCGTTGGTATCGCTGTCCTGTCGACAAGAAAATTTTACGTAATTTAATGATGCCTAGCGACGCACGCGGATTATTCATGTCGTTGGGGCATCTTAGTTTATGGTTAGCGACCGGAGGTGTTACCTTCTACTTGTTTTCACAGCAGATGTTGGTTGGATGTTTGGTTGCACTTTTTTTCCACGGAACTGTTGGTTCCTTTTTCACTGCACCACATCACGAATTGTGCCATCGCACTGTATTCAAAACCAAATGGTTGAACGAAAGCTTTCTTAGAATATTTTCACTACTCGGCTGGAATAATTTTGAGATCTATCAGTTCAGCCACAATTATCATCACCGTTTCACTTTGCACCCTGAAGGTGATCGTGAAGAAGTTATGCCGGCTACCCCGTCTCTTAGGATGCTGTATCTTCTTCAGCTTCTGACCCTAAATATCTTTGGTGGATACCAGTCAAAAGGGTTACTACCAACATTACAAAACTTCGTTCTAATTGCAGCAAACAGATTTGATAATCCTTTCAATTCATGGGGGGAGGAGCTGTATAGTGGATATGATGAACATCGCCGCCGAGCCAGTGTTTGGGCGCGAATTACACTATTGTTCCATGCAAATGTAATAATTGGGTCTTTGGTAGTTGGACAGCCGATATTAGCGGTATTATTTTCAGGATCCCCATTTATAGCTAATTTTTGGCGATATATTGTTGGTGTGCCAATGCATTGTGGGTTGAAGAGTAACGATAAAGACTTTCGTAAATCGGTCCGCACAATTACCCTAGATCCACTGTCTGAGTTTCTATATTGGCATATGAATTGGCATCTTGAGCACCATATGTTTGCCGGTGTGCCCTGTTATAACTTAAAGGCATTGCATTCCGCTACAGCGGATGACATGCCATCTCCGAGGACACTATTTGGCGCCTGGAAGGAGATGCGGGAGACTTGGAAGCACCAGAAAGTAGATCCCAACTATGCATACGATACCCCAGTGCCAAATGAGGGCATGCCAACCCATCGTCGAGACTCTGTCGCAGCTTCCATTGGTGAATTAGGCCCTGTAGACCTCAGGTCATGAAAAAGCATCCGCGAAAAGACCAACTTTAGCATTGTTCAAAATATTATAGATTTTCCTCATTTTTACTCTTTATGCACTAAAGTATTGCCTGATAGCGTATAATTTAAGTTAAGAAGTTAAGTAAGTTTTGGGGCAACTAGATGGACAAAACACGAAAATCTGAATTGGTTGAATTAGCGGATATGTTAGCGGATTCATGGTTTGATCCGGTGAATCCAGTGAGAATTGATTCACGTTTTTTCCCGGTTTCCAGGGCCGAAGCCTATCTTGTTCAGGATTATATGTATAAGACCCTTCAACTGGGTATGGTCGGCTGGAAGGTTGGTGCAACCAGCGCAAAAATGCGTGAGATCGACGGTCATGATGATGTAATTCCTGGCCGCATATTTAAGTCCAGAACATATTTTGGATCGCATCACAACTTGCCAATCAAATATTTTCCCGGTGCTCGAGCCGAAGCAGAGTTCGCTTTCCAGTTGACTGCCAAGCCGCATCTTCGCCAGACACCTTGGACCGCCTCTGAGATGGAAACGATGCTGGTGCTGCACCCAGCTATAGAGGTCATAGGCAATCGTTTTACGATTGAGGGTGCAAGTAAGTTAGAGAATTCGTTGATGACGATTGCGGACAATGGTGGCGGCATTGGCTTTATATTCGGGGAACCTGTAGAGGACTGGCAGGGAATAGATTACCGCCAGCATATAATTAAGCTTACCGTCAGCGGCGGCCCGCCTGCTGATAATTTTCTTGGAGAAATGCGTTGCTATCCGGCGCAGGCAGCTGCTGATCTTGTTAATCATTTGGCGTCGCGTGGTTACGAATTGGAGCAAGGTGATTTTATTTCTACAGGCGCTGCATCGGTGCCACAACCCTTTTCAGCTGGAGATTATGTGCACGCTGATTTTGGTGGGCTTGGCGAGATAAAAGTGACATTCGAATAATCTGAATACAAAGTGGGGATAAAAGTAAAATGGTTGATGTACTGGTCATTTTTGGGTCTAACCTTAATTTGCTTGGGACACGTGAACCAGAAATCTATGGTGCAGACAGCATGGCTGATATTTTAAAGGAGCTTGCTGTTGAAGCTGAGCGGCTCAGCCGGAGTATAGAGATCATACAATCGAATGAAGAGGGAGTTCTCGTAACTGCGCTTCAGGAGGCGCGCGATAAAGCCACGTCGATTGTGTTCAACTTGGCTGCCTATACGCATACTTCGATAGCACTTCGTGATGCGCTGGTAATGTTTGATGGTCCTAAGGTCGAGGTGCATCTATCGAACAATGATAGTCGAGAAAAATTTAGGCAGGTGAGCCTCACAGCAGGAGTCAGCAATGGAAGCATTGTTGGGTTTGGTGCAGACTCCTTTTACTTGGGGCTAAATGCTGTGCATCGTCTCTTGCAAAAAAGAGAAGGGGCTTGAGTGAACTAGCTCGTCCAGAAAGGGAAGATTACATGACAAAACAAATTCATCATGTGACCGTCGTTGGTGCTGGTGGTATGGGAGCCCTGTTTGGCGCTATTCTCTTTGAAGGGGGTCTCGAGGTAACGCTTGTGGATACTAATCGCGAACACATCGATGCAATTCAAAAGAATGGACTTCTGATCTCTGGATATGTCGACAATAGGCGGCTCATGCTGAAGGCAACTCATGACGTTAAACAGATTGAAAGAACTGATATTGTGCTGGTGCAATGTAAGGGAACAGCAACCCATCAGGCAGC
>DEBO01000008.1:8766-13373 GCA_002348585.1 Alphaproteobacteria bacterium UBA2954
TTTTATAAGTTTTCAGAATGGCCTAGGCAACGAGGATGTTCTTGCGGACGTTCTTGGTCTTGAGAATGTCCTGGGCGGGTTGACCTCGATGGCTGGCGCTCAAACAGGTCCTGGGCAGATCTGTGATTTTGACCGAGTGCCTTCCTATATTGGTGAATGGGGTGGCGGCATTTCAGTGCGCGCTGAAGCGATCGCCGCTGCATTTACAGCGGCCGGGTTGGAGACATATGCAAGTGCTGATATCGGAATGGACATCTGGAAAAAACTTATTGGCAATATGGCGATGAGTGCTGTCTCTGGAGTAACTAATCTGACTAGTGTTGAAATCCTGAGACTAGAGCCACTTCGAAAGGTCTGTTATGCCGCGCTCGACGAGGCAATTTCAATTGCGCGCTCTCAAGATATTAATCTTGATCGCGACGTGGTGGTAAAAGGACTTGAGTTGATGACAGCACCAGGCGGCACTGGTGACAACAAATCTTCCCTTTGTTTGGATGTGTTGGCGCGCCGGCCTAGCGAAGTCGAATTTATTTATGGCGTGCCACTGCAGCTTGCTGACGAGGCTGGTCTCGCTGTTCCAACATTGCGTAGTTTTTATGGGTTTGTGAAGGGTATTGAAACACATTATGTCGGCTCATACGACCGCGAGGGAGGATAAAAATGGTTTTATTGAAAGGAAAGACTGCCTTTGTGTCTGGTGGAACGAGGGGCATTGGACTTGCAATCGCAGAGCGTTTAGCAAGAGAAGGCGCAGATGTTATGGTTACCGGCAGCAGTCAATCCAATTGCAATGCAGCGGTTAAGAGAATTGCTTCCAATTTTGGTGGCCGCGTTGAGACCTATGCTGCCGACCTGCGAACACTTGAGGGGTGCCAAGCTGTGTTCGACGCGCAAAGTAAAGCTTTTAATTCTTGTGATATTTTAGTTCATAGCGCAGGCGCGACTAAGGGGGGTGTATTCCCTGACCAAGATGACACTGATTTCATTGACGGATTTGCACTTAAATTCCATGCCGGGGTCCGGCTTTCACGCCTTTTCTGGCCGTCGCTTGTGGCCGCGCGCGGCAATGTGGTGATGATTGTGGGTGGCGCGTCGCGCACTCCTGATTCTAAATTTATGGTTGGCGGTTCAGTCAATGCGGCGCTTGCAAATTTCAGCAAGGCACTGGCGGGGCAAGGTCTTCAAGATGATGTAAATGTGAATTGGATCAATCCGGGCCAGACTGAGACCGAGCGCCTGCAACAGCTTCTTGAAACACGGGCGCGTGATGAGAATCGGAGTGTTGATGATGTCCGAGCTGAGCGTATGCAGGCCGAAGGCATCCGCCGTCTTGGGCAGCCAGAGGATACTGCAGCCCTTGTTGCATTCCTCTGCAGTAATGAGGCGCGCCATATCCATGGTACTGGGATTTCTGTAGATGGTGGTGCGACAAAGGGGTATTTTTAATGGATTTTTCTTTGTCTGAGGAGCAGCATCTGCTTGTTTCTAGCATCCGAGGTTTCATTGAGTCTGAGTTACGACCGTTAGAGGAAAATATCGAAAAGACTGGTCGGCTTGCTAATGATTTGGCGTCTGAGATCCGAGCTAAATCTCAGGAACTCGGTCTTTATGCAGTTAATATTCCAACTAAATACGGCGGTGGTGGTCTGTCGGTCTTGGACTGGATGATCGCTGAAGAACAGTTTGGCCGCACTAGTGACATTTTGGTTCGCCGTGCCTTCGGCAATGTTTACGAAATTTTGCTAGAAGGCACAGACGCGCAGATCGAGACATATCTAATTCCTGCAGTTCGTGGTGACCGAACCTTTTCTATAGCATTCACTGAACCTGAGGCGGGGTCTGATGCTGCTGCTATAAAAACTAGAGCAGTCCGAAAGAATGATGGTTGGATTCTGAACGGGTCTAAGCATTTCATCTCGGACGGTTTGTATTCTGACTTCTTCATTGTTACCGCAGTCACGAACCCGGATGCAGGTGCGCGTGGAATCTCCACATTTATTCTCGACAAGGGGCTTGCAGGGTTCGCCGTTGGTCGGGATCAGCCGATGATGGGGCTAAAGGGTACTTCACACGTAGAAATGCACTTCGAAAATGTGAAACTTAATAAAGACTGCCTTCTTGGGAAGGAGGGCCAAGGTTTAAAATTGGCGCTAGCAACTCTTGGTCGTGTGCGGTTAGCGCAGGTATCAGCACGAGCCGTAGGCAGGTGCAGCATGATCCTCGACAGCTGTCTTCGTTATTCTACGGATAGGAGGCAATTTGGCTCAGCAATTGGCGAATTCCAGATGATCCAGCATATGCTTGCCGACTCGGCGATGGAGATCAACGCTTGCCGACTGGCTCTGTGGCAGACAGCAAGCCGTATTGATGCTGGAGAAGAGGCGCGGGGTGCGATATCGATGCTAAAAGTGCAGGCGTCAGAGATGCTTGGGCGGGTTGTTGACCGAGCGGTTCAAATTTATGGTGGCGCTGGATATTGCTGTGATTTGCCGATCGAGCGTTATTACAGAGATGCGCGCATCGCGCGGATATATGACGGAACTTCAGAAATTCACCGTATGGTTATGGCTCGACAGATGATGAAGGGGGATGTTGGCCTTTTCGACATCTATGAACAAGCAAGATGACAAAGGTAAAATTCCTTTCTGCGGACGAAGCCGCAGCCATGGTTAAGGATGGTGATACGATTGGTCTTGCCGGTGGCGGTGGCGGTTTGGTTGAGGCGAGCGCACTCCATGCTGCTGTTGAGCGAAGTTTTCTTGAGACAGGCCATCCCCGAAATTTAACCTGCATTCATGCGCTTGGTATAGGCGATAGGCAGGAGCGCGGCATGAACCGATTTGCTCATATAGGCATGACCAGCCGCGTGATTGGAGGGCATTGGGTATGGTCACCACGGATGCAGCAGATGGCGCGGAATAACGATATTGAGGCTTATGTGCTGCCTGGCGGGGTGATCATGCAATTGATGCGCGAGGTAGCCGCTGGTCGTCCTGGGTTAATCACCCATGTCGGGCTTGGCACCTTTGTCGATCCGCGTCTAGATGGTGGACGCATGAATGAGGCTGCAAAGCAAAATCTGACGGAAATTATCACTATAGGGGGTAGAGATTATTTACGCTATCTGCCAATCCCAGTAACGGTAGCACTTCTTCGTGGTAGTTACGCTGATGAAGAGGGTAATATTTCATTGGAGGAAGAGCCGGCTAATCTTGACATTTATGCGATAGCCGCCGCAGCACATAACAGTGGTGGAAAAGTAATTTTCCAGGTACGAGGAATGGTTCCACGCCATAGCATGAAGGCACGCGAAGTGCGTATTCCGGGAGCGCTCGTCGATGCTGTTGTTGTTGATGAGACACAGCAGCAGGGCTACGAGGTGGTCTATGACGCAGCATTGTCTGGTCAGAAACGTAGAGAAGGTTTTGCTCAACCTGAGCCGTTGTTTTCATCACGTTTGGTCATAGCACGTCGCGCGCAACAGGAGCTTTACGATAATGCTGTGATAAATTTTGGCTTTGGTATTCCCGACCAGATTGCCAAGTTGATCGACCATGACGGCAACTCGGCGCGATATTTTCAGACTATTGAGCATGGCACCTATGGCGGCAGGTTAATGGATGGAGATCTGTTTGGGTATGCTATGAATCCAAGTTGTATGATCGACGGCCCTTCGCAGTTTGATTTCTATTCGGGCGGTGGGCTGGACATAGCCTTCCTTGGTTTTGGTGAGATAGACGCCGTCGGCAATGTCAATGTTTCCAAGCTTGGTGGCAATACCGTTGGACCTGGTGGTTTTATTGATATTGCCCAAAACGCACGCAAGGTGGTGTTTTGCGGCACTTTTGATACAGGTGGGGCCCGCACTGAGGCGGGTTCTGGCGTCATGCGAGTGACAGAGCATGGGCGGATCCGTAAGCTGGTCGATAAGGTTGACCAGATAACCTTTTCAGGTTCCCAATCATTATTGCAGGGTCAGAAAGTTATTTGTATTACTGAGCGCGCGGTTTTTGAGTTGCGCGATAATGGCTTGCACATTGTTGAGATCGCTCCAGGAATTGACTTGCAAACAGATCTGCTTGACCGAATGGGATTTGTACCAAATATGGATTCACCTCTGTCTGAAATGGATAGTAATTATTTTAGAAAATGATTTAGTGAGGACCGTCAATGGACGTATTCAGAATTGGGCTGATTGGTGCTGGTTCGATTGGCATGAGGCATATTAAGGCCATTGATGAGTTGGCGCTGATCGAGCTTGTAGCTATTGCAGACCCAGCGCCTGCAGCAGCAAAGCTTGCGGAATCTCGTGGCCTTAATGCTTTTGTTGACGCCGAGAGCATGCTCTCAAAGACAGATGTTGATGCAATTATTATTGCCACCCCAACGGAGCGTCATCATGCTGATTTGATGGTGGTTCTCAAGTATCGCAAGACGGTATTGGTTGAAAAGCCGATTACTGCGACCACGAAAGAGGCTGAAGAGGTGACTAGCTATGCAGCTGAACAGGGATGCCAAGTTCTTGTTGGCCATCAGAGACGATATTACCCTTGCGCGCAAATAGCGCGAGATATTATTCAAAATGGCCGCATCGGCAGGCTGATGGC
>DEBO01000147.1 GCA_002348585.1 Alphaproteobacteria bacterium UBA2954
ATCTTCAGCCATTTTATCAACCACGGGTCCAACATTTGGAAGGTCACCAAAAATAATCTGAAGAGGCAGACGGCGTTCAAAACGGATGCCAGCAGTTTCCTCATCTACCTTTACCCGGATATCATCTTCAATCTTGTCAAAGGCAAACAAATCGTCAAAGCTTGTGCCATTCGCCCCACTTTGATTTAGAATAAGTTTTGACTTGCCAAGTGCGGTTGAAGCTGCAACAGCAGCTGTGTCTGTATCATTCCCAGCAGGCCTTGAACGAAACTTTGGTGGCAATGACAAAGGTGGCCGGACAACCACCGCAAACTCGTCCGGTGAGGACTTTTCAGAACCGATCGCCCGTTTGAAATCAGAACAAGCAGAAAAGATCAAAAGAAAACTGCCGAACAAAGTGAAGGCTTGCAATTGTGAAGACAAACTCCGATATCGCTGTGTTTTCCTCATGACCTCTCACCTCTTGCTTGCGCCATAAATATAGCGGCATACATCCAGAATACAACACCCAGGAAAATTGCGCTATCAGCAAGATTGAAAGCAGGCCAATGATAATTGCCTATATGAATATCGACAAAATCAACCACACGTTCAAATCTAATGCGGTCAATGACATTACCCATCGCTCCGCCAGCAATCAGACCCGCAGAGCACCTTTGCAGGAAGTTCAACTCATATAACGTAAAGAAAAGCCAGAGTACTACGAGAAGCGCCAGTACTGGAATAATAAGTTGGCCTACCACCTGCTGATTCTTGAAAAGTCCAAAGCTGATCCCGCTATTCCAAACCGGGGTTAGATTCAAGAACGGGGAAAGAACGAGTTGCCTGTGTGGCAAGAAGATCAAATCCAGCATCCAATTCTTTGTCAGCTGATCAAGAATAACCGTGAACCCGCTAATGCCAACAAACCAAATGATATTACGATTAGACGGCCACTTCATCAAACACTCAGTCCTCTGACTTGGAAATCAAAACCGTTTCGCAACGAGAGCAAATGGCTTGTTCATTTTCAACTGGTAAATATGCAAATACCTTCCAACAGCGCACACATTTTCCACCTTCTGCGCGTCTGATGGAAATCTGTAGGTTTGCTGTATCACCAATTTCAATTTCCGCTGCAGATGTAATCAGCAAGCTGGCCAGATCAATGCTATTAAGCAAATCTGCGGTATCCTGAGATGCTGTCAGTTTGACCTCCGCAGAGAGTCCGCCGCCTATTGTTCCGTCATTACGGGCAGTTTCCATTGCAACCATGATCTCTGAACGTAAGCTGCGGATTTTTACCCAACGGTCAGCAACCAGTTGATCACGCCAATGACTTGGTACATCCATATAAGTATGAAGATGAATGCTGTCGGTCTCATCGCCCGTATAAGCTAACCACGCTTCATCAGCAGTGAAACACAGGATCGGCGCAACCCAGCTTATAAGACATTGCAAGGCGTGATCCATAACCGTGCGGCAAGCGCGCCGGTCAAGTGAGTTTTGTTCATCACAGTACAAGCAGTCTTTACGGACATCAAAATAGAACGCAGACAAATCAGAGTTACAGAAATCGTGTATCAAAGTGAAAATACCATGAAAGTCATAAGCGCGAGTATTTTCACGAATTTGCTGGTCAAGCTCAGCTAATCGGTGAAGCACCCACCTTTCCAATTCTGGCATCTCTGCTGGCTGAACAGCTTCAGTCGACCTGACGAACCCATTAACTGCACCCAACAGATACCGCAAGGTGTTCCGAATCCGTCTATAATGGTCTGTCTGACGCTTTATGATCTCGGGCCCAATACGGAGATCATCATAATAATCAGAGCTTACCACCCAGAGCCTCAGAATATCCGCCCCATTTTGCTGAATAATTTTTTGCGGAGCGACTACATTACCTAATGACTTTGACATCTTCCGGCCCTGTTCATCCAGAACGAAACCATGAGTCAGCACACTTTTATAAGGGGCTTGCCCTCGTGTACCACATGATTCAAGCAAGGATGAGTGGAACCAACCTCGGTGTTGGTCAGAACCCTCAAGATAAAGATCAGCAGGAGACTGCAAATCTTCGCGAGTTTCTAGAACAAACGCGTGCGTAGAGCCAGAATCAAACCAGACATCTGCGATATCCTTTACCTGGATATAATCTGCCTCATTATAGTCAACCCCTAAAAAGCGGGCAGCAGGCGAAGTAAACCAAACATCACAACCTTCTTCAGCAAAAGCGCTCACAATCCGATCAACGACAGCCTGATCCCGCAGAGGTTCGCCCGTTTGCTTATGGTAAAATACAGGAATAGGAACACCCCACGCCCGCTGCCGCGAAAGACACCAATCAGGCCGATTCTCAATCATAGAGATTAATCGCTTTTGGCCAGATGCAGGAAAAAAATTTGTATTCTGCAAGGCATCAAGCGCAACAGAACGCAAGCCCGTTCCATCTATGTGATCATCTCCCATTGAGACAAACCATTGGGCCGCATTTCGGTAAATCACGGGCGCGTGAGAGCGCCAGGAATGCGGATAAGAGTGAACAAGAGTGCCAATGCCTATCAATCCGCCATATTTATTCATAATGTCTGCAATTTTCTGGTTATCACGCAATACGTGCATGCCACCAAATAGCGGTAGATGTTCAGCAATAAGGCCGTCTTCACCTACTGTATCAGGAACCTCAACCCCATGCTGCAGGTGTGCAAGTGCGTAATCTTCAGGTCCATGTCCTGGAGCAATATGCACAAAGCCTGTGCCTTGCTCAGTAGTTACATAATCTGCCAGAAACAGCGGTACATCATGATCATAGCCTTGCGAAAACATTGGATGGTGTGCCACTGACCCTGCAATATCCGCACCTGTGAAACGAGTGACAACATCCGCCTTCACAATGCCAGTCTCATCAAAAACTCTGTCTTTAAGTTCATCTGCCAGACAGATCACCTCACCTGACTGAGCCAATGAGCTATCACTCGTCTCTGTAATTTTGAGTGCGCTATAAGCAATTTCAGCACCGCAAGCCATAGCCCGGTTGCCGGGCATCGTCCAAGGCGTTGTAGTCCAAATCACAAAGCTAGCGCCTTGCAACTCCTGCAAAGGGCAAGACACAACTTTGAAGCGCGCAAAAATGGTGACTGATTTATGATCAGAATATTCAACCTCTGCCTCAGCCAGAGCGGTTTTTTCCACGGGGGACCACATAACTGGCTTTGAACCGCGATACAGGCTGCCATTCATCAGAAACTTACCCATTTCAGCCGCAATAATGGATTCTGCCTCATACCTCATTGTTGTATAGGGATTTCCCCAGTCTCCTAGAATACCAAGACGCTGAAACTCCTCAGACTGTATATTCAGCCAATGAGCGGCAAAATCACGGCATTCTTGCCTGAATTCGGCAATAGGAACCTCATCCTTATCTTTTCCTTTATTCCGGTATTGCTCTTCAATCTTCCATTCAATTGGCAGACCATGACAATCCCACCCAGGCACATAATTCGCATTCTTGCCCAGCATAGACTGAGAGCGATTGATCACGTCTTTCAGAATTTTATTCAACGCATGACCGATATGCAACTGACCGTTAGCATAAGGAGGGCCGTCATGTAGAACGAATTTCGGCGCATTTTTGCGTGCTTTGCGAAGCTGATCATATAAACCTAGCTTTTGCCAGCGCTCCAAGGTCTCAGGCTCTTTCTTAGGCAGACCACCTCGCATTGGGAATTCTGTTTTTGGTAGAAATACGGTCTTTTTATAATCCATTTCCATCTAACCTTCACCGTCAAACTGATGCTGAAACAGCAAACCAACTAGATTATTTAAAGTGTTCAGACTTACCTGTCTACTTGAGAATCTGTCTCGCATGTTCAACATCTTTGGCAATCTGAACACGCAGAGAATCAAGACCATCAAATTTCTGCTCAGGGCGCAGGAAAGCCTGCAAAT
>DEBO01000034.1:0-4299 GCA_002348585.1 Alphaproteobacteria bacterium UBA2954
CTTTACTTTCTGCACATCGGCAGATACCGCAACCCGCACAGGCCGCCGTGACGAGCGTTCATCAGGCACAGTCTGGCCAACCGCCTCGCCCTCACAGACAACAGACAACGGCGTTACCTTAAACCCAAATAACGGCTCATCCGTAATTGCCACCAGTGCTGAAGGGTCATGCATGAGACAGATATGCTTCTGGAAGATGGAATGATAATATTTGATATAAAACTTAGAAATCTCATGCAGGAACCCGCCGATGTCAGGAGCAGCATTCCGGAGGTAAGCAAAATCAGAATCATCACATGAGATTTTCTGGGTTACGTCCAGGCCGATAAGATCAATGTTCCAGTTAGCTGCAAATACTTCATCTGCTGCATGTGGATCATTCCAGATATTGGCTTCTGCATAGTTGGAAACATTGCCAGGGGACCAGACCGCTCCGCCCATAATCACAACTTTCTGAACATGATTCACAAGTTCGGAATCAGCCTTAAGCGCAGCAGCAATATTGGTCAGTGGGCCAACAGGACACAGAATTACCTCACCACTATGTTGCTGACATGTCTTCACAATATAATCAACTGCGCTCATCTCAACCGGCGTGCCATAGGGCTGTTTGACCGGAACATCACCAAACCCCTCTGCACCATGCACATGGTGCGATGGCGGGTTCAAAGACTGCACCAGCGGCTGAGCTGCCCCTTCAGCCACATCGACACAGTAATGTGCCTGTTCAGACAACAGCAGCGCATTCCGTGTTGCCTGCGGGACGAATACATTGCCGAAAATGGTTGTCAGGCCCAGAACATCAAGTCCGGGATGCGCAAACGCATAATGGATGGCCATGGCATCATCAATGCCTGGGTCTGTATCTATAATCAGTTTCTGCTGCATCTGTTTGTTTTTCATTTTTGAAACGCTTCCACTTCAGCACGTGTTGGTATTGCCGCACTGGCGCCCTGTCTCGTGACCTGAAGGGCAGAGGCCGTTGCCGCTATTTGCATGGCCTGTGCAATTGTCTGACCTTCATCCAGGACCGCCAGAACATACCCCAGATAGGTATCTCCTGCCCCTGTTGTGTCGACAGCTTTTACCGGAACCGCTGGCAGGTCAAACGCCGCCGCCGCACTGCCCCTGTAACTAGCCCCTTTTGCACCTTGGGTAATAATCACATGGCGGATTCCATGCCGGTCAATCGGCTTGCCTGTAAAGCTTGTTAATGCCTCAGCTTCAAGATGATTGACAATCAGAAGGTCAACAATGGGCAAAAGGCCAGCTGTTATATCCGCTACAAAAGGCGCAGCACTATAACAAATATGAAGGTCTTTTTGCTCTGCTGCTCGCAAAAAAGCCTCTGTCTGATTTACCTCATTCTGTGCCAGTGCCCAGTCACCTGGCTGGGCTGAAGCCAGAAATGGGGCAATCATTTCCGATGGTAGGGCCTGATTGCTTCCCGGGCTCAAGATGATCTGGTTTTCTGCTGTCTGCTCATCAACAGCAACAACCGCATGGCCGGAGGATATATCTGCAGCTAGAATATGGCTGCAGTCCACACCAGCTTCCCGCAGACCATCTAACCATGCTGTATCAGCTTCATGGAGTTGTCCGGCATGGCGTACATCCGCCCCGGCTCGGGCCAGGGCAATAGACTGATTTGCCCCCTTGCCCCCCAGAGCTGCTGAAAAAGATGTTGAAGCCAGCGTTTCTCCTGCCGCTAACAGGTGCGGCAGCGTGTAAATGTAGTCAATATTAATTGAGCCAAGATTGAATATGCTCATCTGCGGTCCTAATTCTGAGGTTTCTGAAAGGACAGATGCTCAGTCACTGGCTGTCTTGCCACCATTTGCTGAAGACCATCCTTTCGGATCACTTAAAAAAGTTTCAACTGTCTCCGCGGTGAAGCTGTCAAACTTATCACTCTGTTTAATTTCATCCAGAACATCCCACCATGTTGACAGATAGTGAAGGGTGAGGCCAGCGTCTTTTAGCTGGTCTCTAGCATGATCAAAAATATCATAATAGAAAACTACAAACGCATGATCACATATCGCCCCCGCCTCACGCAGGGCATCGGCAAACAATAGCTTGCTACCGCCATCTGTTGCCAAATCCTCCACCAGCAATACATGAGAACCTTCTGGCAAGTCTCCCTCAATTTGCGCATTGCGGCCGAACCCTTTTGGTTTTTTGCGGACATATTGCATGGGCAGGGCCAGCCGCTCTGCCAGAAACGCTGCAAAGGGAATGCCTGCTGTCTCGCCACCTGCAACGCTGTCAAAGGCCTCAAATCCAGCATCCTCAGTCAGCACGGAGGCAGCAAATCCCATTAATGCTGAACGAATACGCACAAAAGAGATCAGCTTACGGCAGTCAATGTAAACCGGGCTGGCCGCACCGGACGTTAGAATGAATGGGTCACGTGCATTCACATGTACAGCTTCTATTTCCAGCAGCATAGCCGCAGTGGCCTTTGCCATTTTTAATTTATCCATTACGGGCAGGCTGAGCATCTCTTTTATTCCCTTATGCGTTTGTCCCTCTTATGTCAGCTAGCATCAGAACGCCTCAGCCGTCCTGACTGACCAGAACACATCCATCTGCGGATCAAATACTGTTATTGACCCTTCTGTTGTCTGCACAGGCTGCGGTACAGGCTGAGGCGTATCATGTTTTACAAGGGTCAGCTTATCGGTGTTCACATCCAGACCATAAAATTGTGGACCATAGACAGATGTAAACCCTTCCAGACGGTCAAGGCGACCTGCGTCATCAAACAGCTGCGCGAGACAGGCAAGCGTGTTCGGTGCGTTAAAAATACCTGCACACCCACATGGCTGAAGCTTGGCCATATCAACATGTGGCGCACTGTCAGTGCCAAGGAATAATTTGTCTGTTCCGGCGAGCACAGCGTCCAGCAGAGCAAGACGATGGCTTTCTCGCTTGGCAACCGGCAGACAATAATAATGCGGCTTAATCCCGCCTGCCAAATAAGCATTCCGATTAATGATCAGATGATGCGGCGTAACTGTTGCCGCTATTTGATCATTTGCTGCCGTGACAAATTCGACGGCCTGTCTCGTCGTGATATGCTCAAACACGACTTTTAGCTGCGGCAAGCGTTCATGTAGGGGTGCGAGCACTCGTTCGATGAATATTGCTTCACGGTCAAAAATATCAATATCAGGATCAGTCACCTCCCCATGAACCAGTAACGGAGCCCCTGTCTCAGCCAAAACCTCTAGCACAGGCATAACTTTGTTGATATCCTTCACACCGCTCGCAGAATTTGTTGTTGCTCCAGCCGGATACAGCTTGACCGCTGTGGCGATGCCGCCTTTCACGGCAGCAGCTAGATCATCAGCATTTGTCTGTTCAGTCAGATACAGTGTCATCAGAGGCGTAAAATCCACGCCTTCTTCAAGAGCATCTGCAATTCGATCACGATAGGCTGCAGCTGCGGCTGCAGTGACCACCGGCGGCACCAGATTGGGCATCACAATTGCCCGTTTGCACCAGAAACTTGTCTGCGATAAAACCGATCGCATGACCGACCCGTCTCGCAGGTGAAGATGCCAGTCATCAGGGGTGGTTATCTGCAATTTGGTTTTCATGCTGCCTCTGGTCAGCCTTTCATCACTGCCTTATCAGCTGTTGGCGGCCCGCGCAATCGCAGCCCCGATCATTTCTGCTGCTTTTTCCGGGCCCTCCCAGCCCTGAACCTTCACCCATTTGGTTTTTTCAAGATCCTTGTAATGTTCAAAGAAATGGGCAATCTGTTCCAGAATGATGGGTTGCAAATCAGCCGTTGACTTCACATCGGTATAATAAGGGTGCAGCTTATCAACGGGTACACAAAGCAGCTTTTCATCAATGCCGCTTTCATCCTCCATCATCAATACGCCAATGGGGCGGGCCGCAATAACACAGCCATGGACAATGGGAAACGGTGTCAGTACACAGGCATCAATCGGGTCACCATCATCAGACAGGGTATGTGGTACAAACCCATAATTAATAGGATAATGCATGGGCGTATGCAGAAACCGATCAACTAGCAAAGCACCTGAGTCTTTATCCAGCTCGTATTTTACAGGGGCTGCGCCAGCAGGAATTTCGATGGCCACATTAATTTCTTCAGGCGGGTTTTTCCCAACCGATAGCTTTTCCAGATTCATTTCTCTAGCAATCCTTATGTATCTTGATTTCATATGGAAAAGCGGAATGCATCTTTTCCGCACCACCTGCCCGTCCATGCCTTCTTTTAATACAAATATGATCATAGTTTGACCAGACCCAATTTAACCA
>DEBO01000034.1:4639-6020 GCA_002348585.1 Alphaproteobacteria bacterium UBA2954
GGGCGCACTGAAGCTTAAAAGCCTTGATAAACAGCCAGCAGAACTGCATTGTGGCGTCAAGATAACACTGCGTTAACTAAGGATTTGCCTGTCATGACAAATACAGTCACATCCCCGATTGTTGTTCTAGGGCAAGGAATGGCCGGGCTGAGTGCTGCTATTGCGCTGGGCAGTGCTGGCTATCCAGTACACCTCATTGGTCGGCCACCAGCTACACCTGGCGGTCTGCAGCTATCACCAAATGGGTTTAGAGCGTTGAGCAGCCTTGGCCTTAACAAAGCTATTCTGGATAAGGCTGACCGCCTGAATGCGGTTGTTATCAAGGCATTATCAACAAATCGCCACCTGACAGAGGTCATTCATGATCCGAAGCATCTGCATGCGGCTGTCAGCAGACAGGATGTAATGGACTGCCTGGTCGCCAAGGCTAAAACTCTATCCTGCATCCGTTTCACAGATGCGGAGATTCACACAGTTCAATTGGGCACAGAAAAAGCTAAACTTGTCAGCGTAGATGGTGATATTTTCAGCGCAGATGAGGTCATTGGCGCAGATGGACCAAAAGGTCTAGCCCGTGCTGCGCTGACTGGCCATAACAGCATGCCACCACAACCAGCCTATCGTGCCATGCGGGCAGAGGTTGAAGCGGCCAAACTGCCTACCGCATTCCGCCGGCCCTCAACCTTGCTGATGTTGGGTGATGGCTGCCATATGGTCAGCTACCCAATTAAAGCCGGCAGCCATATAAATTTGGTTTTCTGCACCTCAGCTGACAAGGTGACCATTGGCTGGCAACAGCGCTACTTCCGCCTAAACCCACTTCTGTTAAACTTAACCGACCCAGCAATCAACTGGGCAAACACTCCCTTATATCCTGCCGAGGTGTTGCCTGTCTGGCGACGTGCGCATCTGACCTTACTGGGGGATGCGGCTCATGTCATGCCCCCTCATTTAGCTCAGGGTGCAGGGCAAACTTTTGTTGATGCCGCCTGCTTGAAGGTTTTACTGGCCGAAAAACCTCTTGCGCAAGCTCTGGATCAGATGGCCGCAAAACGGTCAATTGAAGTACAAGCCATCACAAAAAAAGCAGCTGCTTCAGGCCAAATCATGCGTCTAGGCGGCATTGCCAGCCAAGCCAGAAACATCTTTATTGACATGGCAGGACCTCATTTTATGAACAGTTGGCTTGATGAGGTCTGGCAAGCAGAAAACTGAACTTTTTCTGTTCTAGGCTTACATCCACTGTCCCGAAGACAACGTAAAACAAGTGTTTAATACTGGATGGTTTTTTCTATGATCCGATGTTTTTACTTTTCTTATCTTCTTGCCTGTATCGGAGGGATTATGAGCATTACCGCCGCTGTTGCGACTGGCCCATCAG
>DEBO01000136.1:0-5089 GCA_002348585.1 Alphaproteobacteria bacterium UBA2954
GAGAATGACTATCGCCTTAGAAAAACAGCAGAGGCATTGGATATCCATTATTCTGCTCTACTCAACAAAATGAAGAATAAGGGAATAAAAAGGGAGGTATCAAGGTATGAAAGCTAGAAAACAAAGATTAGGTGACCTGCCTTTGCATCTGAGGGGATTGTCCAATAATCGTTGGGGTGGTCACAGTTCTGGTCACATGCGTGGCTTTAAAGGGGCAAAATATGGAGCAGCTAGTCCCGTGAGGAATATACATTTGTGTCCGAAGGAACTGGAGAGATACCAAACTAATAACTCAATCATTCATTAGATGAGAAAACTGATATTGGGGGTGTGGCAGGACCACGCCCCCTTGTGGTGATATCAATATATGCAGGTTTACACAGAACAGGCTTTAGAAATTTTAGGCGCTTAGAACTAAGTTACACGCTCTTCTGAGGTGAATTTTTCAGACGCACAGGCCTAGCTTTAACAAACTCACCGTCAAAACTTTTTAAATTCATCCAAACCCAATTTTCAGTTGAATGTTCAAGTCTTATGTATGAGTGCACCTTTCTTCCTTTTAGCAGGTTCTCTGCTTTTTTTGCCTGTGCCATTATCTTAGTTCCAAATTCTCTCCCAAAGAGGGGTTGTGCAAAATCAGGAAACTCAAGGCCGTCATAGCATTTATGATAAATATTTTTCAAAGAGGCATTAGAAGAGGCCCTACCATCCCAACCCATTTTTTTGAGGTCCTCTATGCTAATTTCATCCTGAATTTCGTAGCGATTTATCATATCCAAGACATCGTTTTCTTCACATTCCTCCAATTCAAATGAATATGTCTTTGAATCGCTCTCGTCATATTTGCAATAGGTCATAATGGACCAATGTCGGATTCCATTTCTACGACCTTTTCTCTTTAGATACAGCTGTTGTATATCCTGACAGAACATAGGGCCGATATATCTATAGCCGATATAGAACACCCGTTGCTTAGGCATCTGCAGCAATAGTTTCTTTTTTCTGGGAAATTGAATAACATTTTCCATGTTAACCTCCGCTTTAGTGCTTTTGACGTTATGTCTGGGCGCACAAGTTGGTGATTAAATGCCCATTCAAGTTCTTTTGAACCGCTGCTTAGAGAAATGTATCTACAAAAATTTGTTTTCTCATTCAGCAATCAATTTAATTCTAGAACCAAACTGGTAATCCTGTAAATATTCAAAAAGGTTTCAAGTTTTAAAATGAAGGTTTCTGAAAGACCAATTAAGCCGATAAAGCGTCAATTGCTTGAATTAATGATTTTCGCAATCATCGTAGTGTTAGAGATATTATTTTTTGACCAGATAAATACATTTCTTAATTCAACACTGAAGTTAGTTTCAGGCCATAAAGCTTGGATTTGGATTTCTACATTCTTCATATATATGCCTATTATTTTCATGCCTTTTATGCTGCTGTTGTTAACATTTCAGAGCCTCTCAAAACAAATTCAATCAGAATTGACAGGCAGTAACTTATTAAAGTCAGTCATGCTATTGCATTTGGTAAGCGCAGCATTTGCTTCTCTTTTCTGGATATTGCAGTCAGATGGAGTTTTAAATGCAGTTTTGGCTCAAATACGGGAATTGAACTATCTGCTGTTAGGGGCGATTGTTTTTCTTTCCTATAACTTTGCTAAGGGTTTAAGTGACCCAGCCAGTCTTGCAAAGGTTTTGGAGCGGACCATCATTATCTGCTTTGTCTGGGTGTTTTACTTCTGGTTTGGCCTTGATGACGGTTGCACTTCTTCAGGGGGTGATGGGTTATTTACAAGTGGAGAAGTGGAGTGCGACCCCGATTTTGTAAAAGCAGGAGATGTATTAGAGAAGAAAGGAGCGGAATTGGGTTTCAACTCCAATGCTGGGTTTGCCGCTCAATATTTGTGGATGGTAAGTGCAAGTTTCGTAACAACTTTAACAGTCTATTTTTTCAAAAACCGGAAACATAAGTAAATCTGATTGTTGCTTTTTTTGAGGGGTAGGAAACTTAGTACAAACTTAGTACAAACTTTGATAACCGCACTATAAGTATATGTAATATAGATATTTATTAAGTCTGGCTGGGGCGGTAGGATTCGAACCTACGATACACGATACCAAAAACCGATGCCTTACCACTTGGCTACGCCCCACCATGAAACTCAGGTCCCATTCTGACGAAGTGAGCACTTCATGCCAAAATCGTCGGACTGCATTGAGCACCAATCGGTTATCAATCGCGAGAATATACTCATTAAGTCTATGTTGATCAATGAAAAAATCAGCTAAAAGCACTCTGAATTACAGGGTTTTGTAACAATTTCTTTTCTTGCTCCTGTTCATTTGATCAAGCTTGTAGCTACTGCCCAGAATCCAAATGCGTTCAATTCTTCGCAGAGTTGGCTAACAATATCCTGAGAGGTACTTAGCGCGAAACAACTTGCGCCGCTCCCTGACATACCTACCCCTAACAAGCGATCGGCCACTGATGAATTTTCCATCCGATGAATCAAAGTGGTGATCTTCGGACAGATCTGTATTGCTGGCTCGTACAAATCATTACCAAGTGCGAGTACATCTTTGAGCTGAATCGCATCTTGTTTTGGAAAAGAAATTAAATTTGAGCTATAATTCTTCGGATGAAGTGCATTAAATATCGTAGCCGTAAACATTGGGTTTCCAGGATTGGCAAGCGCGCAGTGAAGGTGTCCTTCTTTAATTTTAGCTGGATGAACATCTGTTCCATCTCCCTGCATAATCTGGTAACCGGGACGAAGACAAACAGGCACATCAGCGCCAATGTTACCTGCGAGACCGAATAGGCGCTGCTTTTCAGATTGGCTTAACTCCATCATATCTGAAAGACAACGCAGATAAGCGGCAACATCACTTGACCCGCCGCCAAGGCCGCTACTTATTGGAATGTATTTTTCAAGATGGATGTGGTGGGGTTGTGGCTTGAACCCAGCTGCTAAGACAGCGTTTCTTGTTTTATTTATAAGATTATCCTGAGGGTTTTTTTGAAGTTCAGCTGCGAATGGTCCGCCGATGGTCAGGCCTGTCGGCCTGTCGTCTGATATAGTTAGTTGATCTGCATAAGAAGTAAAAGCAGCAAATGAGATGAGATCATGATATCCATCTTCTCTACGGCCTGTTATATTTAGGCTCAGATTTACTTTTGCTGGGGCGGGGCTATTCCAGTCCATCTGCCATTTTTTCCGCAATAATAGTGGCGTATTTGTCTTCAATTCCCATATCTAAAGCCTGTTGCCATTTGTAACGTGCTTCAAGGAAGCGCCCGACCTTCCAATATGCATCACCAAGATGATCAGCAATCACGGGATCTGTGGGGGCAAGCTGTATGGCTTTTTCTAACCACAGCACAGCTGAATCAAAATTATCTTGTCGGAAATAGGCCCAGCCAAGGGAATCAGCAAAATAACCGGATGTTGGCTGCAAATGAACGGCTTTTTTTATCAGCTCAAAGGCTTCTTCGATGCGCCTGTTTTCATCAACCCACCAATAGCCAATATAATTCAATGTGACTGAATCATCAGGGTTGAGTTGAAGTGCTTTTTGAAGGGCATTTTCTGCCAGTTCAACTTGGCCAATACGCTCATAACTTATGCCGAGATTTCGATAGTTAAAGTTAGTTTGTCTACCCAAAGCCACCACTTGTTCAAAATAATCGATAGCGTGGTAATATAACTCTTCTCGTCTTGCTATTGTTCCTGCATGTTGCAAAATCAGCGCTTTTTCATGGGCAAACATCACCTCTGTGCCAAAATCAGTTAATTCGGCAAGAGCATTTTCTGCGACGGTGAAAGCTAATTTTGCATTTCCTGTTTGTCGCGCAATTTCCATTTTTAGCATTATGGCCTGATTGAAATAGGGGCTGGTACCGGTAATTTGATCTAGATAGTCGACAGCTCTCTCATAGTCCGACTGATCAAAATAGGTTTGTGCTAAAATCAGTCGACCAAGATCAAGCTCAGGCCAGATAGATAAAGCTAAATGGATGCGAGGCACAATCAGGGATTGGCCAGAAGGCACGCTGCCAAACCAGTTGAACTCTAAAATAAACTGAGCAAAGAGCTGGCGTAGGGTTAGCTGTTGAAGCAGTTTTGTTTGACGGGTCTTGTAAAGATGAAGCAGCCACCCAGAAGCTAATTCCCTTCCCTGATATTTGCGGAGGATAGCTTCTGCATTGTCATTTGCACCAAGTCGCCACAGGCCTGCAGTGGCAGCAATTAGAGTGTAGGTAACTTTTTTATTTTGGGGGCTTATGGATTTATAAAGAGAAATAGCTTCTCCAGTATTACCTGTAATCTCCGCAAAATAGGCTTGATGAAGCGTCAGAATTTCACTTGGAATATCAATTCTTGTGTTAATTATGAAATCTATCATTCGCTGTTGTTCCCGCAGCGCGGTCTCTGGTTCGCCAAGACCAACAAGAGCAAGGCTTCGCAACCCAGCAGCAAACATGTAGCCATGGTCTGTCAGGCTAATTTTGTCACTGAGCGCAATAACAGCTTCCCAGTCGCCACTGTTCACTGCAGAGCTTAAGGCAGGCTCAGAGGATAGGCTTAATTCACTACCTAAATGCTCTAATTCAGCAGCTATTTCTGCCGCTCTTTTAAGGTTTCCACTTTGATAATTGCTCAGGAAACTCTGTTCCCACAGCATTAAATTATCATCACCTTTAGATAAAGTTTGGTCAAAATAAAACCCAGCCGCAACATTGTCCCCATTGAATAGAGCTTGACGCGCCGCAAGAAATTGTCCTGATTTTGAGGGAGGTAAGCTGGGGGCTACTATATTATCCTGTTGATTTAGATTTTCATTTCTGTCTTCGGATACAGAAATGGACTTGCAGGACACAAAGAAATAAGTGCTCAACATCAGAAAGGCAGCTATAATTTTTTTCATTCGCTGTTTTTCCTGTTCGCACTGCACATTTAGACGAGCGTTTGCAACAGAACAAACCCTATTTACATATTAGGGTAATTTGGACCGCCGCCCCCTTCTGGGGCTATCCATCTGATATTTTGGCTTGGATCTTTGATATCACATGTTTTGCAATGAACACA
>DEBO01000136.1:5411-8169 GCA_002348585.1 Alphaproteobacteria bacterium UBA2954
TTTGCAATGAACACAATTTTGCGCATTAATTTGTAATTTTGGATTGCTGCCATTTTCATTTCGCACGATTTCGTAAACCCCAGCCGGACAGTACCGTTGTTCAGGGCTGTCATAGAGGGCTAGATTATGTTCAATTGGCACTGAATGGTCCCTTAAGGTCAAATGAACAGGCTGATTTTCTTCATGGTTAGTTCCAGACAGATAAACAGATGAATTGCGGTCAAAGCTCACCTTATTGTCAGGTTTGGGGTAATTGATTTGAACAGCTTCTTTAGCAGGCTTCAAACATGTGTGATCGGCATGGTGATGAAATGTCCAGGGAGCCTTACCACGGAGGATATAGGTGTCAAGTGCAGCATAGCCCATACCTGCCCATAACCCTTTGGAAAAAGCAGGGCGGATGTTACGCACTTTATAAAGCTCAGACCACAACCATGATGACTCAATTTTTTCAGCATAGCTGGCAGGTTCTTTGCTAGTCGCGTCCCCAGCCATAAGATCAAAGACAGCTTCAGCTGCTAGCATGCCTGATTTCATGGCGGTGTGTGTGCCTTTGATTTTTGGAACATTCAAGAAGCCAGCTGTGCAGCCAACGAGGCACCCTCCAGGAAAGGTCAGTTTTGGAATCGACTGGAACCCGCCTTCATTCAGTGCTCGCGCCCCATAAGACACGCGCCTCCCACCTTCAAAAATTGACCGGACAGCCGAATGTGTCTTAAAGCGCTGAAATTCCTCAAAGGGTGATAAATAAGGGTTGCTGTAATCAAGACCCACAACATATCCAACGGCAACCTGATTTCCGTTCAAATGATATAAAAATGAACCACCATATGTATCTGTAGATAAAGGCCAGCCTACAGAATGCCATACCGTGCCAGGCTTTGATTTCTCTGGGTTTATGTCCCATAGTTCTTTAATTCCGATGGCAAATGTTTGCGGATCTTTTCCCTCTCTCAGCTTAAAGGTTTCAAACAGTCCTTTTGTTAAATGACCCCGACAACCTTCAGCAAAAATCGTCTGTTTTGCCACCAGATCCATTCCAGGCATGTAGGCATCTGTCTTCTCACCATCCTTCCCGATTCCCATATCGCCGACGGCAACACCTCTCACGCTTCCATCATCGGCAAATAGAACTTGTCCGGCAGCAAAACCAGGATACACTTCGACCCCCAACTGTTCGGCCTGTTCGCCAAGCCAGCGGCAGAAATTTCCAAGTGAAATAATATAGTTACCATGGTTATTCATCTGTGGTGGTGTGGGCAACCGCATCGAACTTTTTTCAGTTAAAAACAAAAATTTGTCATTGGACACCGCTGTATCAAGAGGCGCTTTTTTATCTGCCCAGTCCGGAATAAGCTCGTGGAGGGCGCGGGGCTCAAGAACTGCACCAGATAAAATATGTGCTCCAATTTCACTGCCTTTTTCGATCAGGCATACGGATAAGTCCTGCCCCTTTTCCTCAGCAAGCTGTCGCAGCCTGATAGCAGCCGATAGGCCTGATGGTCCCCCGCCAACAATCAGCACATCAAATTCCATTGTTTCACGTTCCATGGTTTCAACCTTAATCATCATAGTCTGTGATTTAGACAGAGTTCTATGCGTTACTATCCCAACCTGTCCAGTGATTTTAGCATAGTTTCCTGAACTGCAGAACATCGCCGCGTTTTTGGCAGAAGAAAGCATACTTGTCCAATCTGATATGTCATTATATTCTGGCAGTAATTCCTTTGGTCTGGACACAAAATACAATGACAGCGTCGTATGTTACACATTCTGAGCTTGCAACTGCCCTGCGCTGGCAGATGGAGATGGGGGTTGATGCAGCTCTTGTTGATAGCCCGGCACGGCAGGGAGAGCTGCAGAAAACTTCACTTGAAGTGGGCGTTAAGCAGCAAAATAAGCCCCCAGAAGCAGGTCTACTGCCTGCCGAAGCGGCGCCTTTGGTCGACACATTTCCTGTTTTGTTCTCAGCCCAGACGCCCGGTTCTGATTTGGCTGCTGTAAAGACCTTGGATGCGTTACGAAATGCTATGGCGGGTTTTGATGGTTGTGCATTGAAAAAGACAGCCAGCAATCTTGTTTTTGCAGATGGCAATCCAGAAGCGAAAATCATGATAATTGGTGAAGCTCCGGGGGGAGATGAAGACAGGATGGGGCTGCCTTTCGTGGGGGCAGCTGGCCAGCTTCTTGATAAAATGCTGGCTTCAATTGGACTGGACCGTCAGCATGTCTATATCACAAATATCCTGCCCTGGCGTCCGCCGGGGAATAGAACACCGTCATCTGAAGAAATGGCTTTGCTGTGGCCCTTTTTGCATCGCCATATTCAGCTAATAGCTCCGAAGGTGATTTTTGCGCTTGGAGGCAGTTCAGCAAAATTATTGTTGAACACAAAAGCCGGTATATTAAAACTCAGGGGACAGGTTCAGGAGATTGATTTTGGTGAAGTAGGACAGGCTAATTTGATCCCTGTTCTGCCTAGTCTACATCCAGCCTATCTATTGCGGGCCCCAAAGATGAAACAACAGGCTTTTTATGATCTTTTAGCTCTTAAATCTATGTGCAGAGAATAGTCAATGCGAAGTAGTCCCGGTTTAAAAATGGCAGTGTTGTGGAGTGTTTTGACCTTTTCTGCAGCGGTTGGACCTGCGCCGGTTGGTGCCGCAGATAAGCTTCCGCAGTTCCTGTCCCCCAAGGATTCGGACACGTACCGTCAGATTTTTGCTTTACAGGAAGATGGAGAAATTAAAGCAGCTGC
>DEBO01000161.1:0-6007 GCA_002348585.1 Alphaproteobacteria bacterium UBA2954
GCTCGCAGGGTTTTGTGTGTGGTTGAAGTGACGATGTGCGCATGTGGGACCGGGCTGGGATGAACACCTGCTGCCACCAGCCCAGATATATGGGCCATATCCACCATTAGATAAGCCCCTACAGAATCAGCAATTCCGCGGAAAGCTTCAAAATCAAGTGTCCGCGGATAGGCCGATGCCCCTGCGACGATCATTTTTGGCTTATGCTCTTCAGCAAGTAACCGCACCTCATCATAATCAATTGTACCTGTTTCCTTTGAAACCCCATACTGAACCGCATTAAACCATTTGCCAGACAGATTTGGGCCGGCCCCGTGTGTCAAATGCCCTCCCGATGCCAGAGACATGCCAAGCACTGTGTCACCTGGTTGAAGCAAAGCAAGAAATACTGCCTGGTTCGCCTGTGCGCCAGAATGAGGCTGAACATTTACAAAATTACAATCAAAAAGTTGCTTTGCTCGATCAATTGCCAGCGTTTCAACTACATCCACATATTCACACCCACCATAATATCGACGCCCTGAATAGCCTTCTGCATATTTATTTGTCAGAATTGACCCTTGCGCCTCGAGAACAGCGTTTGACACGATATTCTCTGATGCAATCATCTCAATCTGATCCTGCTGACGAAAAAGCTCATCATTGAGGGCCGCAGCGATCTCTGGATCTGTTTGTGACAAACTGCTGTTAAAAAAACTTTTCATTTCATTCATAATATGATCCTTCAAGATAAAGCGGGTTGAGGAGAGATTAATTTATCAACACGACGCTGATGCCGGCCCCCTTCAAAATCTGTTGACAAAAACGTATCGACGCACTCCATCGCCGTTGCAACGCCTGTCAGCCTCTCACCAAGCGCCAAAACATTGGCATCATTATGCTGACGGCATAGCCTCGCAGATGTCACATCTGTGACTAAAGCTGCGCGAATGTGGGAAAAACGATTAGCAGCGATAGAAATTCCAATCCCAGAGCCACAAATCAAAATACCCCTTGCTAAGGTGTCCTGCAGCATAACCTGCGCAAGGCTGGCGGCATAATCAGGATAATCAACTGCTTCTGTTCCGTTAACACCCAAATCCCTAACCTCATATCCTTTTGCGTCCAAATGCTCAGCTATATGCGCCCTCAAAACAGTACCACCATGATCACTGGCTAGATAAATGAAATTCATAATCTGTTTCCAGTCCGTGCCAATTAAAGTACGTGTCAGCTGATATTCAAACCGTCTGCTGACCTCGCATCTTCCGAAGAAGATGTACTAGACCTATATAGCGTCAGATCTGTTCTGCGCATAGGGCTAACCTGCAAAATCACGAAAACTGAAGATACCAGAGGCTATGATGAAATAAACAATTATAAACAAAATCGCTGAAAGCCCTGTTGTGATGGCAAGTTTCAAAGCCATGCGCGGCTTTGCCGGAGCTGAAGTTGCGTGGCCCTCTTCCACTCGTTCAGGAGCTTTTGCCCCAAAAGGTAGGACCATAAATAATACCCACCACCACAGCAATATATAGACAACAACGCCAGAAACAATATCCATGATTCCTATGCCTGCTGTAATTCAATAAGACTGCCTGTCAAATCTTTGGGATGGATAAACAAAACAGGTTTGCCATGTGCGCCAATCTCTGGAACAGGGCTGCCCAAGATACGCGCACCAGCTGCCAAAAGCTGATCGCGTGAGACTATAAGGTCAGGCACATCAAAACATATATGGTGCAGCCCCCCATCTGGATTCCGCTCCAAAAATTTTGCTATGGGTGATTTATCATCCAATGGTTCCAGCAACTCAACCTTACCATTAGACGCAGCGATAAAGACAACTTTTACCCCATGTTTTGGCAACCTTTGGGGTGCAGAAACCACCGCACCAACGCGTTCCCGCCATTGTGCAGAAGCGAGACCCAAATCATGAACGGCTATTGCAATATGGTTTATGCTCCCGATCATGCTGATACCCCAGTGATATCTGTTCGCATGACATGGACATGAACAGTTGGTCGTAATTTAAACTTGCCTTTAGCCATTTGCCTTACCGTTCTGCGAACCATCTCTTCAATTACTTCGTCATTATCTTCTGGGGCAGCCTGTTGACAGATAACATCCTCAACGGCAAGGCCTGCATCAGCAATGAAATCAGCAGACTGATGATCTGGACACAGGCCAGTCTGACTAACCTGCGGTGCCGTTAATAGATCACCAGCAGCCGATAAAACAACTGTTGCGGTAACAGTCCCATTCCAGAGCATCCGGCGTCGCGAGCGCAGATGATCTGACTGCAGGTCAACAACCTCTCCACCCTCTGGCGTTAACAACCCGACTGGTGCATAACCAATAATATCTGCCGTGCCAGACTTCAAGCGAATTGCTGCTCCGTTATCTGGTATCAATGTCTGCTTAACCTGGCAGTTATTAGCAAGATCTGCGTGGGCTGTAAGGTGACGAGCTGTTCCATGAACAGGAATCGCAATTTGTGGCCGGACCAGCCCATACATCTCAACAAGTTCATCACGGGCCGGATGGCCAGACACATGAACAGACCTATCTTCATCAGTTATCAGATGAATGCCACGCCTGACCAGCATATCCTGAACCTTGGTAATAGCAGGCTCATTTCCAGGAATCTGACGAGAGGAGTAAATCACAGTATCACCGGGCTGCAACTCTACAGATTCATGCGTACCAGCAGCGATTTTTGCCATTGCTGCCCTTGTCTCTCCCTGAGAGCCAGTACAGATAACAACCATGTGATTTCTAGGAATGAGGCTGGCCTCAGATTCAGAAACAAAGTCCGGTATGTCAGCCAGATATCCTGTATCACGGGCCGCGCCAATTGTTCGATTCAAGGCTCGCCCCACCACGCAGATAGACCGGTTGTTAGCAGTTGCAGCAGTCATTATCGACCCTAGCCTGGCGACATTGCTGGCAAAACAGGTGACTGCCACAAGGCCTTTGGCCTCTGCAATAACATCAGTCAAGCCCTGCAAGGCAACAGCTTCAGAAGGTGTGTAACCATCAACCATCGCATTTGTGGAATCACCGATGAGAGCCATAACCCCCTCATCACCAATCTGGCGCAGTCTTTCACGATCCGTATCTTCACCCAACATGGGGGTTTCATCAAATTTCCAGTCACCTGTATGCAGAACTGTACCTTTGTCTGAGCGGAGTACAAGCGCAGCAGGATCCGGTACAGAATGGGTTAGTTGAACAAGCTCAACAGAAAGTGGGCCAAAATCATACGTGATATTAAAATCAAGTTCATGTAAGGGAATTTTATAGCCTAGACGACTTTCAGCCAGCTTACGGTGCAACAGGGCAAGGGTAAATGCCGTCCCATACACAGGCACGCCAAGCCTTTTCCACAAATACGGAACTGCCCCAAAATGATCTTCATGCGCATGCGTTAGAATTATCGCCTCCAGTTTATCTTTACGTGCCTCGATAAACCGCAAATCTGGCAGAACCACATCAATACCGGGCATGCTCTCGTCTGGGAAACTGATTCCCAAATCCACCATCAACCATCTGCCTTTATAATGGTAAAGATTGGCATTCATGCCAATCTCACCTGATCCGCCAAGCGGCAGGAAAACAAAATCATCTGAATCTATTTTCATATCCATCAGAAACTTATCCCTTGTTTCTGTTAAAAATGATGCGCAGGCCAGTCATCGTCAATGCATTGTCAACCTTATCTATAGCATCAATATGCGGGGCAAATAATGATGCTAACCCACCTGTGCCAATAACGACCGCCTCTGCCATACCCGGTTCTACTTTTAGACGATTCAGCAACCCATCAATCAAGCCAACATAACCCCATAGCACACCTGATTTCATTGCACTCTGTGTCGATGTACCTAGAACAGGCAAATCTGTATCAAAATATTCAACAGCCAGACTGGGTAATTTCGCAGCTGCAGCAACCAGCGCTTCTACCGAACAATGCACACCAGGAGCAATCACTCCTCCTGCATAAATAGCTGAAACATCGCTATCTGGGGCTGCGGGCCGAACCACATCAAAAGTTGTTGCTGTACCAAAATCCAAAATGATCGCTGGGACATCCCCCGCAGCCGCCACTGCCACAGCATTCACAAGCCTGTCTGCACCAACTTGCGCCGGTTCATCTGTTTGCACATCAAGATTGAGCTTCACGCCTTCCTCACCAACAACCATTGGGGTCACAGCAAGCCGTTCTTCACAGAAGTGGACGAGATGATGGGTGACAACAGGAACCACAGAAGCAAGGATACAATTCTTAATATCGGTGTAATGAAGCTTCTGTGACTCAAGAACATGGCAAAGTGCAATAAAATATTCGTCTGCCGGCCGTCTTGAGACTGTTTCTAGACGCCATTCCGACAATTTGGTCTGTGCTTCAAACAGCGTAAAAACTATGTTTGTGTTTCCGCAATCAATTGCCAGAAGCATCACTACCTCTCAAAACTTCAACATCACCAGCATGAATTTGCACGAGTTCACCATCTGCTTTTCGTACAATAAGTTGGCCACCCGAGCCAATCCCCACATAAGTTCCAGTGATCGCATCTTTTACGGTCTCTATACGGAGTGACTGGCCTTCCATATCACAATATGAGCGCCATTCCTCAAGGATGACTTGCATGCCACTGGTCTGCCATGTAGCGTATAATTCAGCAATCTGACGTATCACCGCACAGGTAAGCGCTTTAGAATCCACTAACTGAGAACTGACCAGTTCGTCAAGCGCGACGGGCGGAAAATTTGTATGTCCTAAAACTGGTGCGTTTGCGAGATTTATTCCACAGCCGACAACCACTCCTTCTGTACTTGCCTCCAGCAGAATGCCCGCTAATTTACGTTTCTCATACAAAATGTCATTCGGCCATTTCAAACTACACTTCAGGATGTGTGCATCCTCAATAAACCCCAGCAAGGCCTTATAAACAGCCAGGGAGGCCATAAAAGACAGGCCTGACCATGTATCACGTGAAGTCTCTGGACATAGGATGATGGACAGATACAGACCATCACCTGACCTTGACACCCATCGTTTGCCCCGTCTGCCACGGCCCTTTGTTTGCTCACCCACCTGAAAGCACTTACCCTCAGCTTTGCTGGCGCTTTGCCTCAGGGTTGCCAAAGCCAAATCATTTGATGAGGTGGCAGAGGGCTGATATTCGATATACCATCCATCTGGCAGGATATAAGTGGTGGGCATTTCAGCTAATGTCAATCTCTCAAAGCAATCCTGTGTTTAAAAGAAGGCCTCAATATTCGTCTCTACAACATCTGCGAGCTGGCCTATACCAAGGAAGAAGAGGATGATAAAAGCAAGACTGGCCACAAGCACTAATCTGTTCTGTCGGCTCATACCCTCATCCAGAGGAGCATCTGCATCTTCAAAATACATCAACTTAATAATCCGCAGATAGTAAAACGCCCCCACAACAGATGTCAGCACACCAATGATGGCAAGGGGAACTAGCCCTGCATTGACCGCAGCCAAAAATACATACCATTTGCCAAAAAACCCAGACAAAGGTGGTATGCCAGCCATAGAGAACATAACGACCATCATGCCAGCAGCCAGTAATGGGTGGGTTGATGACAGGCCAGACAAATCTGAAATGCGTTCAACCGGTGCATCATCACGGCGCAGGCTCATGATAATTGAAAACGCCCCAGCCCCCATAAACACATAATTTGTCATGTAAATAACAACACCTGCAGCGCCCTCAAATGACCCAGCTGCCAAACCAGCTAATGCATAGCCCATATGCGCAATCGAGGAGTAAGCAAGCATCCGCTTAATGTTCTGCTGCATAATGGCCCCAGTCGCCCCGACAATCATGGAGGCAACAGACAATGCAATAAGAATCTGTGACCACTGTTCGGAGATGCCAGAGAATGCGAAATAGGTCACATTCATAATCAAGGTCATTGCCGCGACCTTTGGCACAATAGCAAACAGAGCTGTGACAGGTGTCGGCGCACCTTCATAAACATCAGGTGTCCA
>DEBO01000161.1:6329-11557 GCA_002348585.1 Alphaproteobacteria bacterium UBA2954
ACATCAGGTGTCCACATATGAAACGGGGCAGCCGAAATCTTAAATGCTAGCCCCGAAAGCAAAAATACCATGCCAACCGTGAGCCCCACAGACACATCATTATTAAGGCTGGCAGCAATATCCGCATAAGCTGTGCTGCCAGCAAAGCCGTAAACTAGAGACGCACCATAAAGCAACATGCCTGAAGATAGAGCTCCAAGAAGGAAGTATTTCAGGCCAGCCTCAGATGATCTCAGGGAATTAGTCCGCATCGCTGCGATGACATAAAGTGGCAGGGACTGCAGTTCCAGCCCCATATATAGCGCTATCAGGTCGTGCGCAGAAATCATCAGCAACATACCCAGTACAGCCATTAGAACCAATAGATGGAACTCCGCCCTATCTACACCCTCACCCCAACCATCACTTACAAGCCAACAGGCAAAAAGGGCACCAAGAAGCACAAGGCCTTTCATGTAAAGTGCAAATCCATCTATCGCAAACAGGCCATTAAACAAAACCACCTGACCAGCCGGGAGCATGAATAGAGATAAAAAAGCCAACCCATAACCACCAAGTGACAGGCTGCGAACCAATTTCAGCGTGCTAGCCTCTGACTCAGAGCCACTTGCAAATGCAGCAACCAGAACCAACGACAAGGCGACTGCAACCAAAATAAATTCTGGTAAAGCAACTGCAAAGGTTTGTACTAAATTCATTGTCCCTGCCTTAAATTTACCGTAATGCTGTCTGCTGAGGGCCAATTTGGCCCATCATGTCATTGACAGCTAGTTCCATGATATCCAGTAATGTGGATGGATATACACCGAACCAGAGCACAAAGACTGTCAGCGGAACAAATATTAAATATTCGCGGCTCGATAAAGCTTCAAGCTCAAGAATTTCAGGCTTTTCAGCGCGGCCAAAAACTACCCGGCGATAGAGCCACAACATATAGCAAGCGCCAAGTATAAGGCCTGTTGCAGCCAATACAGCAACCCAGTTTGCCCGGTTCCACGCCCCGACCAGAACCAGCATTTCACCAACAAATCCGGATGTGCCTGGAAGGCCAACAGAAGCAAGCATCATAAACATAAAGAAGGCAGCATAACGAGGCATGGCATCAACCACCCCGCCGTAAGCTGATATTTCACGCGTATGAAGTCGGTCATAGACTACACCTACACAGAAGAACAAAGCAGCTGAAACAAGCCCATGAGAAATCATCTGGAACATTGCCCCAGCTATTCCCTGCTCGTTCATGCTGAAAATGCCAATTGTCACGAATCCCATATGGGCGACTGATGAATATGCAATCAATTTTTTCATGTCGCTCTGCGCCAACGCCACCAAGGAGGTGTAAATCACAGCCACCACAGACAACACAAATATCATCGGTGCAAACAAATCAGACGCGTCCGGAAACATCGGTAGTGAGAAACGCAGGAACCCATAACCGCCCATCTTTAAAAGCACACCAGCTAGGATCATAGAACCGGCTGTTGGCGCCTGCACATGCGCATCTGGAAGCCATGTGTGAACCGGCCACATAGGCACCTTGACTGCGAAGGATGCAAAAAAGCCCAGAAAAAGCCAAAACTGTAAAGCGGGCGCAAAGTCGAACGCTGCTAGTTCAGGAATATCTGTTGTTCCGGACTTTTGGTACATGACCAACATACAGACAAGCATTAGCACTGAACCTAAAAGCGTATATAAAAAAAACTTAAAGGCGGCATATACGCGCTCAGTCCCGCCCCAGATCCCGATAATCAAGAACATAGGAATCAAAACACCCTCAAAAAACAAGTAGAACATTAGCATGTCAAGCGATGCAAACATTCCCACCATCATGGTTTCCAAAACCAGAAATGCAATCATGTAGTCACGTACGCGGTGCGTTATGCTGCCCCAACTCGCTAGAATAGATAGTGGCACCAAAAATGTTGACAGCAGAATAAAGGGCATAGAAATGCCATCGATACCGAGATGATAGGAAATTCCCGCCCCTGGGATCCATTCAACCTGTTCTTCGAACTGATAACCAACAAAGTCCGGATCAAAACCTATATACAGAAAAAGGGATAAAAAAAAGGTAAAGCCAGACACCCACAACGCCACAAGCTTTGCATTTGTGGCAATATTGGCTTCTGTTCCCCGCACCAGCATCAAGAATAAGATACCAGAAAGCGGCAAGAAAGTGATCACGCTGAGAAGCGGCCATGACGAATTCATCTGACTACCCCCCAAACCCGCTGAAATACCAGGTCAGAAGTACAACGACTCCGATCATCATGGCAAATGCATAATGATATACATACCCCGTTTGCAGCTGTACTAGAAGCCCAGACAGGCGCGCCACTGCCGCTGATAGCCCATCTGGCCCATAATGATCAATCACGCCTTTATCGCCACGTGTCCATAATAACTGGCCACACCGCACAGCTGGCTTGACAAAAATCCGGTCATACAGCTCATCAAAATACCATTTGTTAAACAGGAACTGGTACAGTGCGCCCATCCTATCGGCAAGGCTGACGGGCAGCCATGGCAAGAGGACATAAGCAATATAAGCACCCACCACTCCAGCTGAAGCCAGCCCTATGGGTAACAGCTTGACCCAGGTGGGAACATGATGCGCAGCTTCCATCGCCTGGTGTGTTGGCAGAATAAATAGTGAATCACGCCAAAATTCCTGCCAGTGATTACCAACGAACAAATCGTATCCCATCCAGCCCGCAAATATTGCCCCCAATGCAAGCGGAACAAGAGGTAATGTCATTACATTTGGGCTTTCATGGACATGTGCCATGATCTCATCACTTGCCCGAGGAGTGCCGTGAAAGGCCATGATCAATAGACGCCAGCTATAAAATGCTGTGAGTAAGGCAGCCGCACAGCCCAGCCAGAAGGCCAGCAGGCCGACACTTGTATGCGCTCCATACGCAGCTTCCAAAATCATATCTTTTGAATAAAATCCCGCAAAAAACGGAAATCCTGCTAAAGCAAGAGAGCCTATCCACATGAGCGCATAGGTTACGGGGATCTGGCGCCAGATCCCCCCCATATTCCGAAGGTCCTGCTCATTCGACAGGGCATGAATTACAGACCCTGCCCCTAAAAACAGCAGGGCTTTGAAAAAGGCATGCGTAGTCAGATGGAACATCGCCGCCGGATAGGCAGATACACCTGCTGCAAAGAACATATATCCCAGCTGTGAACATGTGGAATAAGCAATAACCCGTTTGATATCAAATTGAGTCATCCCTACTGTAGCCGCAAAGATAGCCGTCAACGCACCTACAAATGTTATGATATCTAGCGCAACAGGTGCATATTCGATAACCGGCGACAGCCGGCAGATTAGAAACACACCTGCTGTCACCATGGTTGCGGCATGAATAAGCGCAGATACGGGGGTTGGCCCTTCCATCGCATCCGGCAACCAAGTATGAAGACCCAATTGTGCTGATTTTCCCATTGCGCCAATAAATAACAGAACGGAGACTACCTCCAATGCAGGCAATTGCAGGCTAAAAATGCTGATTGTTGCAGGCTGATAGCTGGACACAGATTCAAATATAGCATCAAAACTAACCGAACCTGTAAGTGCAAAAATGGCCAGAATACCTAAAACAAAACCAAAATCGCCAACCCGATTCACCACAAAAGCCTTCATTGCAGCCGTATGTGCGGTTTCTTTATGGTGCCAGAAGCCAATTAAAAGATATGAAGCAACGCCAACACCTTCCCAGCCAAAGAATAACTGTACCAGGTTATCAGCGGTCACCAACATCAGCATAGCAAAAGTAAACAAGCTAAGATAAGCCATGAAGCGGGCAATGGATTTATCATTATGCATATATCCAACGGAATAAATATGCACGCAGGTTGATACGCCCGTAACAACGATCAGCATTACAGCCGCCAGCGTATCAAACCGCAGGGTCCAGTGCGCTTGAAAGCTGCCTGAACCAATCCATCTCGCAACGTCAATAGTGGCTTGTTCACCGCCTAGCGCAATCGTTCCAAAAGCAAAACAGGATAGAATAAAAGACAGGCATACACCTACAATACTGACCGTAACAGCAGCTCCATCCAATTTCCGAAGCGAGAACAGGCCAGCAGCTATTGCGCCAATCAGCGGCAAAAACACAATGGCTTTATAAAACATCTTATGCTTCAGCCTTTCATCACGTTGATATCTTCAACCGCTATTGACCCACGATTGCGGAAATAAACCACCAGAATGGCAAGACCAATTGCTGCTTCAGCGGCCGCAACAGTCAGGATAAACAATGAAAAAATCTGCCCGGTCAAATCAGAAGAATAGGCCGAAAAAGCCACCAAATTGATACTGACGGATAACAGAATCAATTCAATTGACATAAGAATAGTGATGACATTCTTTCTGTTGATAAAAATACCAAACACACCAAACACAAACAAAATGCCTGCCACCGTCAGGTAATGAGCCAGAGTAATTTCCCCTATCACTGTCCCGTCTCCTCTGCACCTTTGCCCGATTGAACCTTTGCCAGTCTTATTGTTTCCTGCCTTGTCCGGCTATTCTGTTCTGAAATAACCTGCCGCCGCACGCCAGACCGCCGCCGCAAAGTCAGAACAATCGCTCCTACCATGGCAACCAACAAAATAAGGCCAGCCAGTTGGAACAAATAAATATAGTCGGTATAGATCACCTGACCCAGCGCACGTGTGTTATGAACACCCTGCTGAACAGGTAGACTTGTCGACATATCAGAATATTCAAAGAAGGTTGCGATCAGTTCTGCAATCAGAATACCGCCAATCACCAGACCAAGTGGACGATATCTTTGGAAACCTTCGCGCAGCTCAGAAAAGTTAATATCGAGCATCATTACGACAAACAAAAACAGAACCGCGACTGCCCCAACATAAACAACGACAAGCAACATCGCCAGAAATTCAGCATTCAGTAGAATAAACAGGCCGGCAGCGTTGAAGAACGCAAGGATAAGAAACAACACCGAATGAACCGGGTTGCGTGACGATATGACCATCAGGCCAGACAGGCAGGTCACAAGAGCGAACAAATAGAAAAAAACTGAAGAAATCATTTTGGTTCAGCCCTCAAATCCATCCGGCTAACGCCACTTTGCATCAGCTGCCAAATTACGAGCGATTTCTGCTTCCCACCTGTCACCATTTGCCAACAGCTTTTCTTTGTCATAGAACAGCTCTTCTCTGGTTTCAGTGGCAAATTCAAAATT
>DEBO01000060.1:0-1989 GCA_002348585.1 Alphaproteobacteria bacterium UBA2954
TAGAATGGTTGCCGTGGTAGCGTATTCATAACGTTGGACTGAAGTCAGAAGGTGCGCGCCAATTCCGCCAGCACCGACGATTCCCACTACTGCACTTTCGCGGAAGTTGATATCTAAACGATAGAGTGATAGTCCAATCATTCGAGGAAGAACCTGAGGCTGGATCGCGTAATTTATCCATTGCAACCATGTTGAACCAGTCGCACGCACGGCTTCAGCTTGGGACTTGTTCATATTTTCAATATCTTCAGCTAAAAGTTTGGCCCAAAAGCCAATAGTACCTATTGCTAGGGCAATAAAACCTGCAAATGGTCCAAATCCGAAGAACTTTACTGCAAAAATTGCAAGAATTACCTCTGGAAATGTTCTAGAGACGGCGATGATGCTACGACAAAAGAGGTATACCCATGTGGGCGCTAAGTTTCGCGCTGCGCCCAGCCCAATAGGTATGGAAAGCAAGACTCCACCGATGGTTGAAATAATAGCCATCCAAATACTCTCTAGAATGCCATCTAAAATTACGCCGCGAGAGTCTTTTAAATCTGGAGGAAAAAACTTGCTGATCATGTCTGCCCCACGCGGGATGCCCTCAGCAACACGTGTCCAATTTACGTCCATCGTATAAATGGCTAAAAAGAAATAGGTGACAGTGCCGACATAGATTGAATAGCGAAGTATCGAAGATTTGATGAAATGCGGCTTCTTCCAAGTTTGGGCATAATTTAGCGATGCCTCACTCATGCCATTTCTCCTTCATCGTCATCTTCTACTTTTTCAATAGTCTTTTCCCAATCTTCCTCACCGTAAATTTCAGTGAGAACTTCTGGTGTTAAGCCTTCTGGAGGTCCGTCATAGACAATTTCTCCTAGTTTTAGTCCGACCACGCGTTCTGAGAACATCTGCGCTAAAGCCACATCGTGAATGTTAATGATTGCAGCCAATCCACGCTCTTCACAGAGTTCTCTTATAAGGCGCATAATCTGACGCGATGTTTTTGGATCAAGGCTTGCTGTTGGCTCATCTACCAGGAGCAGCTCAGGATCCTGGATCAATGCGCGGCAGATCCCAACCCGTTGTCGCTGACCACCAGATAATTCATCAGCTCGCTTGTCAACCATATGCATCATGTCCACGCGATCCAATAAGCGGTATGCTTCGCGCACATTTTCTTTTGGGTATTTGCGGAAGAGGCTCTGCCAGAAATTCACGTACCCCAAACGACCCGATAGGACATTTTCCATCACTGTCAGGCGTTCAACCAAAGCATATTCTTGAAAAATCATACCCATACGTCGGCGTGCACGTCTAAGGTCTCTATTAGACAAACCGTTAATTTCGCGCTCGCCTAAATGAATTGTGCCTGTTGTTGCGTCAACTAGCCGATTAACGCAACGTATGAGAGTTGATTTACCAGCGCCTGATGGTCCTATCAGGGCAACTAATTGCCCATCTGGAATTTCAAGCGTTACATTATTAAGCGCTAGGTCGCCGGTCTTATAACGTTTAGAGAGGTTTTCAAGGCGCAGCATTAACGGCTTCCTTTAAAATGGACAAAAGAGATGGACGCGCCTGAAGATGGCGCGTCCAAGAGTATTTGCTGCTTTTATTTGCAGTCGTAGCTTACACCATTGGCTTTGTCGATGCCACGGATGACAGCCCAATCATATTTGTGCTCGATACCAACAAAGATGTCTGCTTTCTTAAATTCTTTCTTGAAAGTTTCATCCCATTCATATGTCCAAAACGCTGTCTTAATTTTAGCCACCAGTTCTGGGTGCAAGTTATGGGCATGGCCATAACCAGTTGTTGGGAAGGTTTGAGACTTGTAGATCGTACGAATTTTTCCAGGATCAATTACACCGCGGCGTTCCATTCTTTGCATAACTGAGTTCGCAATTGCTGCTACTTCGTAATCACCGTTGTAAACACCGAGAATTGAGTTGTCATGTTTACCTGAAAAAGTTGGAGTGAAGTCTTTTTCAGCTATTA
>DEBO01000060.1:2398-4806 GCA_002348585.1 Alphaproteobacteria bacterium UBA2954
GTCCGACCTTTGATTTGGTCTGGAGATGTCATGTCAGAATCCGCGGGTACAATGATTTCCATCTCATACCCAAATTTACCGTCTTTATAAGCCATCATGCCAAAGGGCACAAAACCTGCGCAACTTACAGCAATAGGGTTGGAGCCTGTGTTAAAACCAGCAACGTGCAGACGCCCAGACCGCATAGCTTCAAGCTGAGCAGCATTGGACTGCACAGGGAAGAATGCAACTTTACGTCCAGTGGTCTTGGCCATATGGTCAACAAAGCCTTGCCAGATATTCGCATATACGGCAGGGTCTTCAACCGGAGTGTAGGTAAAGATTATAGTTGATGGGTCAACCCAGTCTTTCGGGTCTAATGGTAGGTCTGCCAATTGATCAAGGTTTCTGTCGCAATATGCAACATCCAAAGTACCTCGGTGGCAATCTTCTTGTGCATTCACCATAGTGGGTGTAGCTAGCAGCATTAAAGCGCCCACCGCGGCTGATAGTCCTTTGCAAATTCTAAGCATTATTTCCTCCAAAATATTTTTTGTAGGAAATAGGTTACACGTTCACACTAGTCAGGCAAGTAAGTTTGTAATAAATTTGTAACATTTATTTCATCAGTGGGAATTCTCCAAACCAAGTTTTGAAATCTAGCCAAAATGACAATTTACCTAATTAGACATGCTCAATCAGCCTTTAATGCTGTTCACAATCCCAATAAGCCTGACCCCATGATATTCGATGCACCAATAACAGAACTTGGGGAAACTCAGGCTCGACAAGCTCGAAAAGAAATCAAAAAATTCACTATCAGGTCTGTTATTGTATCGCCGTTTACAAGGACAATACAAACGGCTCAATTGATTTTTGATAATAGTTTACCTTTTCAGATTAATGCTGATGTGCGTGAGCAACTCTGTAACAGCTGTGATGTAGGAAGTACGCCTCGTGAACTTTCTGAGAATTTTCCTCATTTGGATTTTGATGATTTAGATGAATGCTGGTGGCATCAAGGTGAAAAAGATCACCGCGGCATCTCTGTTGAGCCTGAAGAGGTGTTGATGGAAAGGGCGAGCAGGTTTTCTGCATATCTAAAGCGCGAAAATATTCTCTCAACAGCAATTGTTTCTCATGGTAATTTTATTCGTGCGTTGACTGGAATAAAACCCAATAATTGTGAAATACTTGAGTTTGACCCACATTAATCTGTAGGAATATTTTCTGTTTCTAGATAATATAGGCTTGCGAATGGGTAAAAAATTTATTTTGGCGATCGACCAGGGAACCACTTCAACCCGGGCGATCATCTTTGACCAGAAGCTCCAACCTCTGGCCACGGCACAAGAAGAGTTTGCCCAGCACTTTCCACAATCTGGCTGGGTGGAGCATGACCCCGAAGATTTATGGTTAACAACAATAGCTATGTGCCAGCAGGCATGTGAGCGCGAGAATGTGGATCCCGCTGATATTGCAGCTATAGGCATCACTAACCAGCGTGAAACGACGATTGTTTGGAACCGGTATAGTGGACGTGCGATATACAATGCCATTGTTTGGCAGGATCGCCGCACAGCTGATTATTGTCGATTCCTGAAAGAGGCCGGCCATGAACCAGAGGTTACGCACAAGACAGGGTTGCTACTTGATCCGTATTTTTCGGCAACAAAGCTTAATTGGATTCTCGAAAATGTAGATGGCGCGCGCGCTGCAGCAGATGCTGGCGACCTCTTGTTTGGAACAGTTGATAGTTATCTCATTTGGAAACTCACAAACGGGGCCTCGCATGTAACCGACGCAACCAACGCCGCGCGCACCATGATGTATAACATCTCAAAGGGGTGTTGGGATGATGAACTGTTGGCGTTGTTCGACATTCCAAAAAAAATGCTGCCACAAGTTCGAGATAGCTCTGGCGAGTTTGGTGTGACACGACCTGATTTGTTCAGAGGATTTAAAATTCCCATTTTAGGAGTGGCTGGCGATCAGCAGGCCGCTACCGTTGGTCAGGCCTGTTTTGAGCCTGGCATGGTCAAGTCCACCTATGGTACTGGTTGTTTCGCTCTAATGAATACAGGCAATAAATTGGTTTTTTCCAATAACAAACTGCTTACCACCATTGCATATCAGATAAATGGTGAGCCAGTTTATGCATTAGAGGGTTCAATTTTTGTTGCGGGTGCTGTGGTGCAGTGGCTGCGTGATGGGCTGAAAATGATTCAGCAAGCCTCTGAGACAGAGGCATTGGCCGAATCTGCTAGTGACATAGAACAGGTCTATTTTGTTCCCGCCTTTACTGGCCTTGGGGCACCGTATTGGAATGCTGATTGCCGTGGCGCTATTTTTGGGCTTACCCGGAATACAGGTCCTGCTGAGATTGCAAAGGCAGCACTTGAAAGTGTGGCCTTTCAGACACGTGACCT
>DEBO01000094.1 GCA_002348585.1 Alphaproteobacteria bacterium UBA2954
GTGCGCAAAAGGAAATTTGAATTTTCCACCCCCTCTGCGATACCTGCCATGCTCAGTAACTGGCCAAGGTTATAGCGCCCCAGCAATGGACCCAGCTCTGTATCCTCAATATATGTGTAAACCGCTATCGGTCTGCCCTCCCAATGTCTTCAGTACCTATTTTGTCAGCATTGAAGGAAGTTTGAACTGCATCTTTTCTGTGATGAAATTCTGGGTGTTTACCTCAATCTGATAGCGCTCAGATAATGCAGTCAGCACTTCATCCATTAAGATTTCAGGTGCGGACGCCCCCGCGGTCAGACCTATTACAGCAGCGTCATCAATGAGCTCATACGGTAGCATATTGGAATCTGCTATCAATTCTGCCTTGGCAATACCGGCATTCAGGGCTGTTTCAACTAACCGCTTTGAATTCGATGAATTTTGTGCACCAATCACGAGACATAAATCAATATCTTTTGCCATGGCCTTAACTGCGTTTTGACGGTTAGTCGTGGCGTAACAGATATCCTCTCCTTTTGGTCCACTGATCTCAGGAAAACGGTGCTGCAAAACAGTAATAATTTCTGCTGTTTCATCAGCTGATAATGTAGTCTGGGTTGCAAAAGCAAGATCGCAATCTTCTGGTGGCTGGACGGCAAACGCGTCCTCGACCGTTTCAATAAGGGTGATTTCACTTGCCTCGACCTGGCCCATCGTGCCGATAACTTCTGGATGGCCAGCATGACCGATCAGAAAAATGTGACGCCCTTGCCGCACATGCTTATTGGCTTCAATATGTACCTTGGTGACCAGAGGGCAGGTTGCATCAATGGCAATCATATTAAGTTTTTTAGCTGTTTCATGAACGGTTTTGGCCACTCCATGAGCTGAAAAAATTACAGGGCCGCCAGAGGGAACCTCGTCAAGTTCTTTGACAAATACAGCCCCTTTAGCTGCCAGATCATTTACAACGCGCTTATTATGAACAATTTCATGACGAACATAGACAGGGCGCCCAAATTTTTCCAGCGCCACTTCTACAATTTTAATGGCGCGATCAACACCAGCACAAAAGCCTCGGGGTGAGGCGAGAATAATGGTTTTTCCCATTTTTTTCTGCTTATTAGGCGTGGTCATTTTTGCCTTCCATACCTGTCATCAAGATGCTGCATATCACCAGATCGTTAGTATTTCATATCTGTAGCAGAATATGACGAAGACTGCTATAACATCAGGAAATTAGTGCGAGCGTAGGACATAAGGACACAAGTATGTTTACTGCCATCACCAGATCAGGTGGATTTGTAACACTCACAGCCTTTGTATTATCTGCCTGTTCAGCCTTCAGGCCAGATCCATACGCCTGTGATGAAAAAGTCACTGCCATTGAAATTGGCTCAAGGGTGGAATTTTTTACCGCTGATACATTTCAGCCTATCATGATCCGTCTGAATGGTGTATCCGCTTCATGTTATTCATACGAGGAAAAAACTGTTTTTGATGTATCAGTAGGGCTTAAAATCACGCGAGACCTTTCTGACTCACCTGAAGTAACCAAATTTCAGGTGCCCTTCATCATTGCTGTAATAGAAAATTCTGAAACAGTAATTAGACATGAAAGTTTCGCTTACAGGATGGCTTTATCCAAAAAGACAGACAATCTCTATCCTGTTATTGATTTTCAAACCGAAGCGCCAAAAGATGGCCGCATCATTTTGTCCCTTACGCCGGAAATAATTGAGCTGAAAAAATAGTTAAATGTGAATTTGGCGTGGAGTATCAGCTAAAGAGATGGCTGACCTCGAGCATATTTAAAGGCGAGAAATAAAAAAGTCATCTTGATAATAATATGGCTTAGAGGGCTTTTGAAGTTTTAGTGACTTATTTCAAAGAAGCGATTTGCTTCACCGAGGTTTCAATAAGCTTTAGCGAGGCATCTTCATCCATCTTCTCAGCGATTAACTCACGTGCGGCATCTACAGCTAGGCTAGCGGCCTTTGCGCGCAACTCGTTTACTAACGCTGTTTCCGATGCCTGTATCTTGGCTGCAGCCTGTGCTTCACGGCGGGCAACAGTTTCCACAGCTTTCCGCGCAGCAGTTTCACGAATCCGATTAGCAGCGGCTTTCGCATTTGCTACGATGGTTTTTGCTTCTTTTTCTGCATCAAGCTTCAAACCTTTAAGCGAATCAAGCTCAGATTTTGCCTCTTCATGAAGCTTGCGGGCCTCGTCAAGTTCGGACTTTATTTTTCCTGATCTTGTATCGAGGGTTTCTGCAAGAGCGGCACCCGCCTTTTTCCACACGAGGACAACAAATAATACAAATCCAAGAGCGACCCACATAGCCTCATCGAAATGCATTTAAGCCTCCTGATTTGACAGTTGAATAACTTTTTTTACCGCTTTGTCAGCATCCGTTTTTTTGACTTTCATACCTGTAACACTGCCAACGGTGTCTAAAGTCAACTCCGTGGCTACATCATGAATGTTAGCCAGGGCCTCATCCCGTAACTTAGATAACTTTATCTCGGCGGCTTTGGTTTTTTTTCCCAATTTAGCAGCCAAGTCAACTTCAGCTGCCTCAGCGTTCGCTTTCGCTTCAGCCATAGCCTTTCTAGCGGCCTCGGCTGCTGAGTTCCGTGCAGTTTCGAGAGCACTTTCATAGTCTTCTTTCATCTGTTTGGCTTCAGAGTCTGCATCTTTAGCCCGTTTCAGATCATTTAAGATAGTATGTCTTCGGGTATTTAACACCGCGCCAATTCGCGGTGCGATTACCTTAGCCATCAGCAAGTAACCCATTAAAAACGTAGCCGCCAGCCATAATAGCTGGTTAGGCCAGGTAGAAATATCTAGTTGCGGCAAGCCTTTCGTTTCGCTGCCCCCAGCTGCAATGGACAGCTGAGAACCCATAATAAAACTAATAGCTGCCAACGCGGTAAAACCTGTTTTTTCAATACGCGTTTTAAAGAGCATTGTCTCGACTACCTTGTCCCTTCTGTCTAGCTCCGCTGTTAATTTTTCAAAACAGTATCGGAAAAGTCTCTTTTAAATTCTTGTCAGAGAGGGGATGGCAGGACGAACCAGCCAACCCCTTTCCGGCCAGTTTCAAACAATCTGCCTTAAAGGGCAAAGAGCATGAGCAGAGCAACAACAAGAGCAAACAGCGCAATAGCTTCTGTCAGTGCAAAGCCGAGAATACCAATGCCAAACACAGTATCGCGTGCAGCAGGGTTACGGGCAATTGAGCTCACCAGAGATGAGAAAATGCTTCCGATACCAACACCCACACCAGCCAATGCAATTACAGCAAGACCAGCACCAATCATTTTTGCAGCTTCGACGTCCATCTCTTAATTCCTTCCATTTTTAGAGAATTCTGTTTCAATTTTCGTTCTGAGATTCTGAAAAAGCTCTCAATTATTTAGACCTTTAAAAATTACGCCTTCAAATCTAATGGAGATGTAGCGCGTCATTCAAGTACATACAAGTCAAAATCGTAAACACATAAGCCTGTAAGACAGCGACCAGAATTTC
>DEBO01000177.1:0-369 GCA_002348585.1 Alphaproteobacteria bacterium UBA2954
AATTTTAATTACGTCAGCACCCCAGTCAGCAAGCTGGCGAACACATGTAGGGCCCGAGCGAACCCGTGTTAGGTCTAGAACTAAATACCTACTTAGAGCCCCACTAGCCTGAGGCGTTCTGGTGCCAGCTTGCCCAGCTTTATGCTTATCTCCATTCTTGGATTCATTTGCAGCGTCTTTATTGTCAGTCATTATTTGATCTCCGCATGCTATAACCCCCAACCGTCACACTTTATAAATTGTAAGCTAGGTTAATATAAATCATTACCTCACGGATTGTCTCAGGGATATTTGCCGAATTAAACCTCGATACAGGGCTAGACCACTTTAACTATAAATGGGTCTATACCGTCAACGCGACATTCCATA
>DEBO01000177.1:774-3000 GCA_002348585.1 Alphaproteobacteria bacterium UBA2954
AGCAGCGATGTCATAGAAGCGAGAAAGATAAGCAATTTGTTCCGGAACTTTCCAGATCATCTGATTCAAGTCACCATTCTGGCGTACGGCCCCATCAACTGACAGAGAAATCGCCCCGGAGTCTAATTGCCCAGTTTCATTAATGGGTACGAGTGGGCCCATCGGTGCTGACCGCTCAAAGGCCTTCCCAATCTCCCATGGGCGTCCCAGTTTTTTCATTTCACCTTGTAAGTCACGGCGGGTCATGTCGAGTCCAACTCCATACCCGAAGACTAATTGCATCGCTTCGGCTAGCTCAATATTTGTACCACCACTTTTTAAAGCAACGATCATTTCAACTTCAAAATGCACATCATTTGTTTCTGGTGGATATGGAAATTCCCCACTGCTATCAATATTTTCTGCATTTTTCTGAAAAAAGAAGGGGGGTTCTTTCTCAGGATCATGGCCCATTTCGATGGCATGATCAGCGTAATTTCGTCCAATACAATAAATGCGGCGGACGGGGAAACGCCCACTCGTTCCTTTAACTGGGAGACTTGGCCGTAATGGAGAGGGTATCACGTAATCGGACATTTCTTATTCCTCAAAAAATTCTAAACTAAGCATCGACGGGTTGACGTCACTTGCCTTGCTATCTGATGCGTTGTTCCTATCTACCATTAAGATGTGTCTGGGGTAATTCCAAGCTATTCGTTGTTTAAGGTGATAAATTTTTAAATTTGATCATCGGTACCACCAAAAAGTATTTTGACCGTCGATTTTGATTTTGTCTTGCTCATAAGTGAGCCCTGCGGCAATGTTAGCGTCCACGCCAAAAATCCGACAACTATACTGAGAAGTTATATGCCCACACCCTCGCAGGCCATTGTAGAAACCCTTTCCAATCATGGAGTAAGTGTGATCTTCAGTCTCTCTGGCAACCAGATCATGCCAATTTATGACGCCTGTATTGACGTCGAAATTCGTATTATTCATACACGTAATGAGGCCTCAGCAGTTTACATGGCCGAGGCTTATGCCCAGATGTCAGGCAATATCGGCGTAGCTCTAGTGACTGCAGGACCGGGTTTGTTGAATGCTGTCTCTGCTCTCTATTCAGCCGCACGATCTGAGACGCCTGTACTTTTGCTCAGCGGGGACGCCGCCCTTGCGATGGATGGCCGAGGCGGGTTTCAAGAGCTAGACCAAATGTCAGTTACCAGCCCTATAACCAAAAAATCTGTGCGCCCGTCAGACCCTACGCTCATTTTATCAAGCCTAACCGATTGCATCCATACAGCACTCAACGGCACACCGGGACCAGTTCATTTAGCATTAGCATTCGATGTTCTGGACAGTAAAGAAACACTTGATCCAACCCTTAGCCCGATCTTAACAAATGACACCGACAAAATGTCTGAAGATGATCTTACCACGGTCCTTGATGCACTTCGCGCTGCTAAAAGGCCTCTTATAATTACTGGTCCGCAAGCGAACTCAACTCGGCAACCTATTGCATTCAAGGCCTTAAGTGATGCGCTCGCAACGCCCCTGATCTGCCTGGAATCTGCTCGTGGATTGTCAGATAGTTTTTATGGGGACCTAGGCAGCATATTAGAAACTGCCGATTTGATGATTCATCTGGGCAAAGTCGCAGATTATTCTACTGGCGTTCACGCGAAAGGAAAAATTGCCCCCGGAACATCAATAATTTCGATTTTAACTGACGACCAAAATGCTCCAAAGTTAGACACTGAAGCTGAAAAAACTCTAAACCTAAATACGATTAGAACCGGAAATATTCCGGCTACTATGCTCCAAATTGCTGCCGCCATTGATAAGAATGGTGCTTCCAGGCCGAGCCCTGAATGGGTTCAAAGGCTAACTGCAGCCATTACTCAGCGGCTAGACTGGCAGGCTGGCGAAAGACGCCACCCAGCAAGTCTCTCAGCAGATCTAAACAAGGCTATTGCTAAAACTGAAAATGCAATCCTCATTGCTGACGGCGGTGAATTTTGTCAGTGGGTGCAAGCTGAGTGCAATGCGCCTCGTCGCATAATAAACGGTCCATCAGGCGCGATTGGTGGTGGTATTGCCTATGCCATTGGTGCAAGTATTGCGTGCCCAGAGGCCACTATTTTCCTAGTGATGGGTGATGGTACTGCAGGGTTTTACTTTGCAGAAATTAACACAGCAGTCCGAGCCGGCCTCAATATTATTGCAGTTATTGGTAACGATTACCGT
>DEBO01000177.1:3372-4212 GCA_002348585.1 Alphaproteobacteria bacterium UBA2954
AGATCGTGTCTATGGGTGCGACCTCGACGCCAGTGCCGATTATGCTGCCGCTGCTCGAGGTTTTGGTGCTTACGGAGCCACCGTTGGCGAGAAAGATAATTTCAGCGATGCACTTGATGACGCAATTGCGCATGCGGGGCCGGCCATTCTCAATGTACTAATTGATAGCCAAGCGTCACCAAAATTTACACCAATGAAATTGTAGAAAACTCAAACAGCAACTGTCTTTGATAATTACTTCTGAAACTTTGCTTCACGCGCACGTACTACAGCCACCATCGCGTTGTTGTAGGGTGTCTCAATTCCAAGCTCGTCCCCAAGCACCGGCACCATTCCATTAATGGCTTCAATTTCCGAACGCTTGCCATTTAAGTGGTCCAATCTCATTGATGGATTTGCATTGGGCATTGTAGCAGCAAACTTAGAGCCATAATCAACTGGATCACTGAAAGAAAAATTGATCCCTTTAGCACAACCGACATTATATGCCTCTAGCATACATCCAAGCGCAACCTGACGTCGTTCCGGGTCATCAAACAATTCACCAATTGTACATTCAAAGGCAGTTGCCGGAGCACTACACATCACATTACATATGAACTTTTCCCAGACGAGTTGGTGAATGTCATCAAAAGCCTTCACTGCAAATCCAGCATTCTGCCAAACATCTTCAACCCAACGCAGGCGATCAGTTATGCCACCATTCAACTCTCCAATACGAATTTGCCGCATCGCATTGTGATGAATATGCCCAGGTCCCTTTATTGAGGCGCCAAAACCTTCAGCAACTCCAAGCAGCACATTGTCCGTTGGCATATGTTGAGCAATGCGATCACCCGC
>DEBO01000093.1 GCA_002348585.1 Alphaproteobacteria bacterium UBA2954
CGTGGCCACAATCCTTGTTGCACTGTCCATCGCCCTTCTGACAACCTTGGAAATCCTGCGCCGCCGTTCAGAAAGACTGCGCGGCATGTCCCCATCCTGACAACTGCAGTTTGATAAGCTATGCTAGTTCGATTTAGTCAGCACCATGCGTTCGATCATACGCATTAACTGGTGGTTTAACCCAATCATCCAATAGGCCTGGCTGAGGTGCAAATACTTCTACCAACAGCGGATAGCAGCTAGCTGCATCACTTGAATGTTCAGAAGAACAATCACCACCAGGGCAGGCTGAAAGCGCTCCAAAAAGGTTAATTTCGGCAAAAAATTCAAGGTAGTCACCTGGCCTTACAGGGCTTGCTTTCATAAAATACTGCCCTGTATCCCGAGTAAAGCCTGTGCACATGAACACATTCAAAACATCATGTATGTAGTGTTCAGCGTCTGAAAGCTGAATTCCCGTAAAGTCTGAAAAAGCACGCGTCAAATTTGAATGGCAGCAATGATGATATTGACCCCCAGATAACAGATTATTTGTATAAGGATCGCATCTAGTGCCAATAACATCATGCACTGAGCCTCCATATTCATCCATTCCATACCAGCTCAAACTGTCATCCGTAATTGTTGCCATTGGCCGCAAAGCTGGAAAGCCAGACCACATCCGCTCACCCACTGTTATATGTGAGCCATGCAAAGCTCTTGTCTTTCCTGAATAAAACCGCTCATTCAAATTATCACTGTTCCAAAGATTAAGGTCCCCAACCTGCGGCCCCTCAATAGAAGTGATCCGGAAGAAATGTCCCTCTGGAACAACAAAACAATTAGCGGCACGAGCAGGCACAAGACATTCATCAATTTTTTTTGCACTCTGCCGTACTGACTGGTAAAATGCCAATGGCACTTTAGGCAGAGTCTTATTCGGATAACAGATAACGGGCTTTACCGCACGTCGCACCGCTGCATCTTCGGGAGAAGTGATACCAATCGCTGGCATTGTTTTATCTGCTCATCATTATTTTTGTATTCAAACAATTAAATAATGTTAGCATTGAGCTGAAGTGTAAAGATGAAAGACATCGCGTCATTCTGTCTACGCAGAGACCAACAATGAATTTAAATAACCCATTTCGCCATTATAATGACAGCGTTTTGTGTCCAGATGCGCCCTTTCCAAGTATTGAAGCTGAACGTCCGCTTCGGCTGCTCGCAGGCTGCCCCGTTTATAAAGAAACTCCTCTTCATCACAGACAAATTGAGCCTTTAAAAGGTGAGTTCTTTATTAAGGATGAGCGGAGCCGCATGGGTCTCGGCAGTTTCAAAGCATTAGGAGCAGCTTATGTGATTGCTCATATGGCACAGCAACAAAGTTTAGCAAACACAACATTCATAACCGCAAGTGCAGGAAATCATGGACTATCTGTTGCTGCAGGTGCAAGAACTTTTGGGGCCAGCTCCGTTGTCTATCTGTCTCATACTGTTCCTGAAACATTTGCCGAAAAACTGCGACTTCAGGGTGCAAAGGTCTGTCGCAAAGGTAATGATTATGAGGCTTCAATGACTGCAGCGGCAAAATCAGCCAAAGCAAACAACTGGGTTCTTCTTTCAGACAGTTCCTGGCCAGGCTATACAGAGTTGCCACATCGGCTGATGGAAGGCTATCTGGTGATGGCTGCTGAGACAGTAAAGCAGATGAAATCAGCCCCAACACACATTTTCCTGCAAGCTGGTGTTGGGGGTCTGGCAGCTGCCTGTGCAGCTTATTTCAGATCAGCATGGGTCGATTATCCAAATATCATCGTGGTTGAGCCAGAGGCGGCACCAGCTCTTCATGACGCAATTCAGGCTGGATGCTTTGTAAGCTCAACAGGTCCAGTTTCCTCAATGGGGCGCCTTGACTGCAAGGAAGCATCGATGATTGCTCTGAACGGCTTGGCACGTGATGCTGACCGCTTTGTTCTACTCTCTGATCACGAAGTTGAAGATGTGATGCATGATTTAGCTGATCTTGGGCTGGCTACAACACCTTCAGGCGGTGCAGGTCTTGCAGCGGCATTGCTAGGCAAAGTAGATTTACCATCTGATGCCCGCATTCTTGTGATCCTTAGTGAAGAGGCGTGATGTCATGCGAGGCTTTCCGGTCAGCAAATTTCAGGACAGGCTGATACAGGCACAACCATTGATGGCCGATGCGGGTCTTAATGAGCTGTTTTTAACATCAGAAGCTAGTGCCCTGCCGCTTTCATCAGTAGCACCGCGCAATCTGCAGACGATTTGATCATGTCTGTATTCCCTTATGAATCCGGCCGCCCTGCAGGTTACAACGCCCAACTGGGTCTGATTGTTCTGCAGTCGGATGAAACACTGGAATATGAGTTACGCAGAATTTTTCCAGAAGACGGCGTTGCGCTCTATACCGCGCGCATCCCAAGTGCACAACAGGTCTCAACGAACAGCCTTTCTGAAATGGCGTCCTCACTTACAAACACAGCAACGCTTCTTCCGCCAAAACTAAGCTATAAAGTTGTTGGCTATGGCTGCACATCGGGTACAGCTGTCATCGGGGCAGAGGCAGTCTCTGACCAGATAAAAGCTGGGTGCCATACGGCAGCTGTCACGGAACCGCTGACAGCGCTGATTTCTGCCTGCCACGAAAAAGGTGTAAGGCGTCTGGCTATTCTATCCCCCTATGTTGAGGATGTATCAGAAACTCTGCGTCAACGCCTCCGCAGCGCAGGAATCGAAACACCACAATTCGGTAGCTTCAATGAAGCGAATGAGACTGTGGTTGCGCATATCTCTTCTGGCTCTGTATTAGCTGCGGCAACAGTCCTGTTCCAGAGGGGCGGATGTGACGCTATCTTCATTTCTTGTACCAATCTGCAGACATTGGATATCATTACAGAAATCGAGAGACAGTGCACCTGTCCTGTATGGTCGTCAAATCTTGTTCTGGGGTGGCATATGCTAAAAACAGCTGGCCTTAAAGCCCGCAGCCCAGAAACAGGCACCTTGCTTCATGATGTAGGTTTTTTATAAATGAATTGCTGACTTAGCCCTCTTTGTTGGTCAAGCTTTTCCTGGGTATTCAGCTTGTTCTCAGCTGATTGAAAAGGCTTGCATCCCTTCCAGTTTTGAGGCAACAAGTTCCCTCATCATTGGGAGAACGTGAATGAAAACCGTTGTTAATAGCTGGAATGAATGGGA
>DEBO01000044.1:0-13574 GCA_002348585.1 Alphaproteobacteria bacterium UBA2954
AGATAAGCAGTTACAGTCTGATGATCAAAATTCTTCTTTGCAACGCGCTAAAGTGGCAAAGCGGTCCACTTTCATACCGGCTTCTACTGAGGAAGTTGATTTAGAAGATGAAATTTCATCTACACCTGTATTGGAAGGGTTTGAGCCAATTAAAGGTGATGAATAATGAATGCATTGACGCAAAAGCTGATTAGGGCAGCCAAGGATGCGGCTGAACCAATTCAGCCAAATTTTTTTGGTCGCGTTAGTAGATTTGATGGTCACATAATTGAATGTGACGGATTTCCTGCAACCATCGGCACATTATGTTGGATTGAAACTAGAGACAGTGCTCGCATTATAGCTGAAGTCATCGGTTTTCAGAATAAGAACAACCTGTTGTGTGTCCATGAAACGGGCGCTCGCATAAGTGTTGGCGCCAAAGTGTCCGTCTATGATGATGGCTATATGGTTTCAGTTGGTGAAGGTCTTCTTGGCCGTGTGATTGACAGCCTTGGTCAGAGTCTTGATGGAAAGGCAATGCCTAAATTGACGGATAACTGGCCAATTGATGGGGTAAAAATCAATCCACTTGCTCGCAAGCCCGTTGATACGCGCCTTGATGTGGGTGTTAGGGTTATAAATTCCCTATTGACTGTTGGTCAGGGTCAGCGGCTGGGAATCATTGCCGGGTCAGGTGTTGGTAAATCTATTCTGCTAAGTATGATGACACGCTTCACAGAAGCTGATGTTGTAGTAGTTGGCTTAATAGGGGAGCGGGGCCGTGAGGTAGGTGAATTTGTGAAAGCAGTTTTCAGTGCAAATACGAGAAAACGTACTGTTGTTGTTGCAGAACCAGCCGACAGATCGCCTTTACTTCGTATTCGTGCAGCCAACCGGGCAACAGCAATTGCTGAATATTTCAGGGATAAAGGCAAAAATGTTCTTCTGATTATGGACTCATTAACACGTGTTGCCCATGCAAGACGTGAAATCGGTCTAGCTCTAGGCGAACAGCCAACATCAAAAGGATATCCTCCATCTGTTGTGTCCTTGATACCAGCCTTAATTGAACGGTCAGGCACAGGACTGAAGGGTCAGGGGTCTATTACCTCATTTTATACGGTTCTGGCGGATGGTGATGACACTAATGATCCGGTTGTGGATACAGCACGGGCAATTTTAGATGGACACATTCTGCTGTCGCGTCAGCAGACACAGATGGGAATTTACCCAGCTGTTGACGTTCCAGCGTCTGTCAGTCGCGTAATGAACGAGATTGTCACACCTCAACAGGAAGAAAACGCTTTAATGTTTAGGCGTCTTGTTTCGCTTTATCTTGAAAACCGCGATTTGATTCTGATGGGAGGTTACAGCCCCGGTCAGGATCCTGATCTTGATCTTGCTGTCCAGCTGTGGCCGCAATTAATGGGCCATGTGCAGCAATCCCTGAATGAGAAATCATCGTTCGATGAGTCTGTTGCTGGGCTTCAAGGTCTGTTTAGCGGAGCCGTATAATGAGCCCAGAAGACAAGCTGAAGCGAGCTGCTATTTTTAAGAAAATGGCCTTGCGTGATAAGCTTGAAGCCTCTCGCAAACGCCAGTCCTTGGGCGTTCTGCGTGACGAGTTGTTTAAAAATCAGGGTGTGCGTGACCAGCTTGAAAATCTGGTTGAAGAAGCCTCATCCCCTGATGAGGCACAGACAGCAATGGCTCTATATTCTGCCTCTTGGTATAATACGCGGGTGCGTGACCAGCTTGAAATGGTGGCTAACCGCTGCACGCATCTGGATAAGGAAGTCCAGACCATGCAGACTGAACTGGCTCGCGCAGAACAGAAACGAGCTAAAAAACAAGAAAGGGCTGAGAAATTAACTAGTCAGGCCAAAAAGGCTGCGCAGGATAAGGCTGATGAGAGATTAGCAGAGTTGCGTTCACGCCCGTTAGAGCGCTGAGACAAGTCCGCTTCGGAGTTTTGGCATCCAACTTGCACTTAAACAGGCGAGGACTTATGTCTACATTTAAGAAATTAGGACAGGTTAATGTCAAAAATAATGGCCACATCTGGCAATCAAGTGCCAGCTTTCAAGGGAACTGCCATAGGAGAGGATGCTATTGCTGATTCAGGAGTTGCTAGTATCTTTGCTGCTCTATTTAGTGGAATGCAGCTAAAAGAAACTGAGGGTGATTCTGGTCTTGCCCAGTCAGACTCGCAGACTGACGATGCAAATTCAAATTTGGAGAAAATTTTTGATCCACATGTGGCGGCAATGCTAGGGGCAATGCAGAGAGGTAATCTTGGCCAGGTCAAAGATGAATCAATTCCAGATGCTTCTGAAGATGTAAAGACAGAAAACTGTGAACTAGAAACAGACAAGTTACCTGATTCTGGGCTGCTTGCTGCTGATATCCAATTATCCCAAAGCGGTCAGCGCAAGAACAGCCAGATAAATCTTCAGCACCAGTCCCAGTTGGCCGCTCCGGCTGAGGATATGAAGCAGGCTAATTCAAAGACATCTTTGGCACAGACTCACCAACCTACAGATCTGGATGAAGATTTTATTGGCCCTCCTTTGCCTAAGGTAACTCAAAAATCTGCTTCATTAGGGACTGAACGCACCAATAATAACTCAAAAAAGGCGATGACAGTCGCCCGTCATTCAGTTGGCTTGCAAAGTGATATGCTTCAAAAACCTGCTTTGAAGTTAGAAGTCTCAGATGATACACTTTCAGGCGAGTTGGCTGATGATCTAACAGATGCAAAAGTTTTGGACGCAGCCAACCTAAAAGCTGAAAGGCTACCAGAATTAGCAGGGCGATCAACAGATAAAAACGTCCGAATGTCAATTCCGTCTGTTCAGCTAACCTCATCTGCTGCTGATTCCCAGACAGGCTTGTTAGCAGCCAATCACCACGTAAGTCCTTCTAATAGTAGTGGCCAACATTTAGGCTCAGGCTCTGCCTTCGCCGGAACCACACAAACCGAACTAGCTGAACAATGGCTTGATGTTCTGGATATGCAGGATGAAAAATGGACAGAACAGCTTGTCCGCCGAATTAACCGTGAATTTAAGGCAGGTGGTAAAGGACTCGAACTTGAACTGAATCCTCGAAACCTGGGTCGCTTGAAGGTCAACCTCACCGTAGCGCAGGAACAGACAAATGTGGTTTTGCGCACTGAAACAGGGGCAGCCGCACAACTTTTGACGGAAGCTGAGGGACGGTTAGCGCAGATGCTGAGTGATGCGGGGTTGAAGCTGGGCCAGTTTGATGCTTATAGCGGTGGACAGAATCGTGGCTTTGGCCGACAGGACAAGCAACAGGAACTAAATGGCATGGTGGCAGAGACTGAAAATGACAGTCATACAGGTGACACAGATGCAACAGATGGGCTAGTTAATTTGAAGGCGTAACCCTGAACTAGGGCCTGAAAAGAATAGAAGATCTGAAAACAGGTTGACGGGGTAATGTCATTATCAAAGCTAAGGAGAGTTCAAAATGGCAGATGAAGAAAGTAATGAGCCAAAGAAAAAAGGCTTTATTCTGCGTATTCTGATATTTGTAGTCGCAGGCCTAGTTCTTATCGGAGCTGGACTTGGCGGCGGTTATATTCTTTTTGGTGGCAGCCAGCCTGATCCCTCTGAAGAAATTGAATCTATAATAGAAAAGAAAATGGCAGAGGCAGAAGCTGAACGTGAGGCTGAAGAAGAAGCCTCCCTTAGTAATGATAAGGTTGTCAAGGAAACTCCTGACATTGAAACTTTTGTGACCACCTATTTTGAATTTCCGGGCACCTTTACGACAAATTTGCGGGCATCACGTAAATTTCTACAGCTCGGGCTTGGCGTATCCACTCAATACGATGATGAAGTAATCTCAAATGTTGAGGATCATCAGCTTGCGTTACGTTCAGAAATTCTAAATGTGATGAGCGATTTTAGTGAAGAAGAGATCCAGGGTAAAGAGGGCCGGAAAGCCTTGGCACAAGCTCTTGCAGATGGAGTGAATGAAAAGCTAATGCAACTGGAAGATTTTGGCGGCATTGAAGAAGTTCACTTTACCTCTTTTGTTCTGCAGTGATTTTTTATAAGAATAATTTGTAATGTGAAGAGTTTCACTAAGTTAATGGGCTTTGATAATGGCTTCTAAAAAACTGACTAGTGATGAAGTGAATGCACTGATGGAAGGGCTGCAAGACAGCCCTCAGGGCCTTAATATCGACGTGTCAGCTTCAGACGATGTTCGTCCATTCGCTTTTGGTGAGGATGATCTCAGCCTGATGGGCGATTATTATGCCCTCCGTCAAGTAAATGAACGTTTTGCTCGCCAGGCGAGAACTGTGTTTTTGCCTATGCTGCGCATCCAGCCGCGGATAACCTCTTTTGCGCCGGAGGTGAAAACATTTGATGAATATTGTGCTAGCATTGATGCGTTTATGAATCTGAATATCTCGCGCATAGAAGAGTTACGTGGTGCTTTCCTTATGGCAATCCCACCAAAATTCATTTCAACACTGACCGCCTCATATTATGGTGGAGCCATAAATAGTGGCGGCGGAAGTCGCAGTGAATTCACTTCTACAGAGGAACGGGTTATTGAATTGGTATCTAACGGCTTAAATAACGCATTGATGATGTCATGGCGAGATTTGATGCAGGTTACACTGGTAGAACAAGGACGCGAGATAAACACTCAATTTGCATCTGTTGTTGATGGCGGCGAACTGGTGATTATCTGTTCTTTTGTAATCCAGCTACCAGGGGCAGGTTCAGACACTGTTGACCTTGTTTATCCTCTACAAACGCTCAAGCCAATTGCCTCGCAGCTGCGTTCGCGGGTGCAGTCAGATTCTCGCCAAGATAATGTTTCTTGGCGGCAAATGATGGAAAAAGCAATTCTAAATATTCCGCTGCATATCTCAGCTCTGTTGGGGCAACCAGTGATGTCGGTTGGTAACATGACTAGGTTAAAGACTGGCGATGTGATACCGATGAACGTGAATGACGGGGTCACGGTAAAAATTGAAGATAAACTATTTTTTACTGGTGAAATGGGTGAGGTGGCAGGCAAGTCGGCGATAAGTCTACAAAAACGCGTATAATAGCAGACCGGCAGCACTGTCGGCATGAACCGATAAGGATTACAATCATGGCTGAAGAACAAGAAATGAATGAGCAAAACCAAGAGGATGGAATCCGTGATTTTAGCGCTCCACCGAGCGCGGATTCTAGTAGTGCTTCATCTGAAAATCTCCGTGTCCTTGAAAATATTGACGTTCAGCTATCTGTTGAGGTTGGAAACACAGAAATCAAAATTAGAGATTTGCTTCGACTGAATGAAGGCTCGGTCATTGAGCTGGATCGGCTAGCAGGTGACCCGCTGGATATTTTAGTAAACGGAACCATGATCGCAAAAGGTGAGGTTGTGATGGTTGGCGAACGCTTTGGGGTGCGATTTACAGAGATTGTTGACCCAGAAAAGCGGGTTGAAAGCTTGTAGCAGTATTCTGCGCTCGGTCTGTCAAGAAACTGACAATAGTTTATTTGTACTCTTCAGCAGGCCACCACTCTTTAAAAATATCTAAAAAACAAATAGTTAAAATTATTCCAGCACAATTATGTCTGCTGGCATATTTTTTGCCTCTTTCATATTACTGACTTGCATTTAAGCAAGCCGCAGAAGAGTAAATGAAAGGGTACAGATGATGGTTGCTCAAATTGTAGGGCTGCAGCAGATTGTAATTACTGTTGTATTTCTGTCATTTTTGATTGGTCTGTTGGCGTTTTTGCGGATGAAAGGTGGTTCAATAAAAGCTAATTTGCAGAAAGGGCAGCGGATAAAAGTAATTGAGGAAACGGCTATCAGCCCTACTGAGCGGTTGCGCCTGATTACCATTGATGGTCTCGACTTTGTCATGCTTTCTGGTAAGGGCATCCAGCCCATATTTATGCCGTTATCATCGGCTGCATTACAAATAGAAAAGTTGCCTCTTAAGTCAGCTTTTACTGCAAATGATCAGTCCTCTGAGCAACTCGAAACTGAAAAACCTGTATCTGACCTCGCCCCACTTGAACTTACAATACCGGCTTTTTCACAAAGTAAACAAAATACTGACCCCTCAGATGAAGGGGATATGAGTCCCCAACAGATGAATCCTGCGGAAGTTGCTGCATTTGCAGCAAAATTTAAAGGTTGGAGAAAAAAATGATGATGCATCAGACCATCTTTTCAAAGCTGATGCTAATTTTTAGCAGCATTTGTGCGGTATTTGCACTCAGCTTGGTGCTTCTTCTGGCAACAGATGCATCAGCAATTGCCGCTGATAATTTGGCTGGCCTAACCGGTGGCCTTCCGGCTTTGACTTCAACTGAATACGGGGATGGTTCAACCTCTTATAGCCTCTCCTTGCAGGTTCTAGCCCTGATGACAGCTCTGACTTTGTTACCGTCTTTGGTGCTGGGGATGACTTCTTTCACTCGGATTATTATTGTTCTATCTATTTTGCGCCAGGCGATGGGGACACAGCAGACACCGCCTAATCAGGTGTTGATTGCAATCGCGCTTTTCTTATCTTTGTTCATTATGGCGCCAACATTTACAACTGTTTATGAAGATGCTGCTGACCCCTTTCTAAATGGTGATATATCAGCTGATATTGCTCTGACCAATGCAAGCAACACGATGAAGGTATTTCTGGTAAAAAACACCCGTAAAGATGATCTGAATATGTTTGCTGATATGGCGAACGAAACTGGGTTTGAAAAAGCAGAAGATGTGCCGCTGACTATCCTGCTGCCTGCCTTTATCACCTCTGAGCTCAAAACAGCCTTTCAGATTGGCTTTCTTTTGTTTCTGCCCTTTTTGGTGATCGATATGGTGATCGCCTCTGTTCTGATGTCGTTGGGGATGATGATGCTTAGCCCTATGCTTGTATCGCTGCCATTCAAACTGCTGTTGTTTGTTTTGGTTGATGGCTGGGCTATGACGGTTGGCTCACTTGTCGCAACTTATACGGCATGACTGGTGCAAAATTCTAGAGGAAAGATTTGCTGATGTTTGATTTCGATATGAATGTTGAATTCCTCCGCATGGCCTTGTGGCAAATTGTTATTGTAGCTGGTCCTATTCTGGGTGTGGCACTGGCTATCGGGTTGTTGATTGGGATTATTCAGGCAGCTACCTCGATTAACGAGATGACGCTCAGTTTTGTTCCAAAACTTGTTTTGGTTCTAGTAACGTTTGGGTTTGCCGCAAATTTTATGCTGATCAGCCTGACTGATTATTTTGCTTTCATCTTTGACCAAATTACGCAGATTGGCTGACTCGGAGACCTGCAAATATGCATCTTCCTCTGACATTATTGCATGATATGGGCGGTCTGCCAGGACTGGAGCTGCAAGCGGTTATGTCTGTGTTGGCACAATTTTTTCTAGCGACAATTCGAATTGGTGCTTTCTTGGTAGCCGTGCCAGTATTTGGGGCAGCCAATGTCCCGTTGCAAGTGCGTATAATACTGTCTGCACTTTTGGGTGTAGTTGTCATGGGTTATGTGCCAGTGCCGACAGTTGATAGTTACAGCGAGTTGCAAATTCTGGGAGTTATTGTAACTGAACTTGTGGTGGGTCTGTCAGCTGGCTTGATCATCACTATCTGGTTTTCAGCGGCGGTGCTGGCAGGCGAGAAGATTGCTACCTCCGCTGGCTTAGGTTTTGCTGCTCAAATTGATCCCAGTACAGGTGCTACGACCCCAGTTGTCTCAAAAATGTTATCTTTATTTCTGATTGTTATATTCCTAGGCTTGAACGGGCACCTTGTGGTAATCCGCACAATGCTTGATAGTTACAGTTATCTGCCGATTGGTGAAATGCCTGCCTTTGGTGCTTTGATTAAGGGCGGCATTGCCGCTGCGGGGTCGATGTTTTTAGCAGCCACAATTATTATGCTCCCGATTGCAATTACCATGTTACTCATTAATTTGGCGATCGGAGTCATTACTCGTTCGGCACCGCAGCTGAATCTATTTTCCTTTGGCTTTCCAATATCGATGCTAGCTGTGTTTGTGGTGCTTTATATGTCAATTGGGGCGATATCGCTTGCAATGCAGGACTTGGTGCATTCTACAATAGATAATTTTCAGCTTGTGATGGGGGCAATGACTTATGGCTGAAGAAAGTCAGGATGGCCAGGAAAAGACCGAAGACCCCTCCCAACGAAAACTGGAAAAATCAGCCGAGGATGGCAAGGTTCTAACCTCGAAAGAGATGTTTGTCTTTACCTCGATGTTTGCAGCTTTTGTATTAATGTTTGTAACACCGCTTTTTGCCCAGAAAGTTCTTGCTTATTGGTCAAGACTGTTTCATTTCACCCGCCCTGATGATTTGATGACGATGGCTTTTGAGCGGTTTTATGAGCTGATTTTCTCAATTATTATCGCTGGCCTTTTTGTTGGAGTGCCGATGATAATCATTGTGATTGGCACTCAAGTTGCTGTTGGAGGGCTGAATTTTGCTCCTAAGGCTTTTAATTTTAAAGGAAACCGGTTGAATCCGCTGCAAGGGTTTAAGCGAATGTTTGGTACGAAAGGCCTAATGGAACTAACAAAATCTATTTTGAAAGTAGTGCTGTTGTTTGCTATTGCGGCGGTCACGATTTATGTGCTTTTGCCTTCTGTACTAGAATTGCCATCACGTGATCTTGGGACAGCAACCATTGCTTCTCTTTTAAATTTTCCTTTTTTATTGGGCATGCTTCTAATTATTTTGGCAATTATCGCGATGATTGACTATTTCTGGCAGCGTCACACACATATACAGTCACTGCGGATGACCAAACAAGAAGTGAAGGATGAATACAAACAAACTGAAGGCTCGCCAGAGGTAAAAGCTAAGATCCGCCGTATGCAGATGGAAACAGCAGCAAATGCGGGGCGTCAACAGGCTGCACTTGACGATGTGCCTGATGCAACAGCTGTAATCACCAACCCAACCCATTTTGCTGTGGCACTGAAATATGAAGTAGGCTCATCAGAAGCACCAAAGATACTGGCAATGGGTCGGGGTAATATGGCCCATCAGATCATTGAGCGAGCAAATGGAGCAGATGTTACGGTATTCCGTTCACCGCTTCTGGCACGTGCCTTGTATTATACAGGCGAGATTGGAGCTGAGATTGCCGAGCAGCTTTATCAGGCGGTAGCAGTTGTTCTGGCTTATCTGTATCGTGTAGATAGAGGTGAAGTTCTTGCTAAGCCAGAGGTGGAGATTCCAGAATCTTTACGCTTCACAGAAAACGGGCGGCCTTTAAAAGGTGAAAATAGTAATAGAGCGAATTATGAAGCGTAAATCACATGAACGTACTGTCGGCACACTGATCAGCACTGTCTGCTATTTTGTTTTGGCTGCTTTTTTTGCGCTTCAGGCTTCTGATTTTCTTCAGGCGGACGACGGCCTGCGTGGCTGGGCGCTAGCTGCTTGCGCGATGGCCTGCTTTGCTGGTGGGCTGCGGTATGTCATTCATGATATGGTTGAAAAGCTAAGGGGGCAAGGTTGAAGAGCCTGTCAAAATTCCGGCTTAGCTGTCACGGCTGCCAGCATTTTTTCGTAACCCATGATCCGCGCCGGCCATGGGGATGCCGCAAGTTTGGCTTTAAAGGCAAAAACCTGCCTGCGCAGACCGTTTATGAGGCAACTGGCATGCAATGTGCATATTATAAAACAAACCCGTCTGTGAAGGCTTTGCGGGAAAAACCGCGTAAGAAACGACCAGGTGAAGTGAACCTTACCGGATAAGACCGGACATCGCCCTTTATGGAGGCTTGAATGAGGATTGAGATTAATGTCTAGCGAACTGAATTCGGTGCAGGAAAGCATCAAGCTGGCTTTGGATGCAGCTGACGCTGCAACTGATGTCACTTCTGAATACAGTCAAGTTAAACGTGAACATAAAAAGCTGGAGAGCAAAGTGTCTCAAATTCATAAATACACCACGATCACTTTTGTAACAGCAATGGCAGCTGCGATCGCCGGAATTGGCTTTTCTGCTGTTCTTTACTTTAAAACTCTGGGTGAATTACGCCTTATGACCAAGACAAATCGTGAAGGTCTTGTTGTATTTGCAGAGAATATTGATGACTTAAATACTATTCTGACTGACCTGAATGTGGCTCTGAAACAACAGGCAGAATTGGTTGCGCTGAATAAAGAATCATCTGGTAAAATGACCAAGATGATGGAGCTTATTGAGCAAACATCAAGCACATTGGCAGCAGAAATGCAGGCTTCAACTGCAGCGATGGCTGAATCGAATAAGGCCTTGTCTGAAAGCCTTTCAACGGAAGTGATCTCCAAAGCTATGGGTCAGAATAACCAGTTAGCGGTCAAGCTAGCTCGCATGGAAGCAGCTCTTGGCAAATCAATAAAAAATGTTGAAGGTAAGCTAGTGAAAAATACTGAAATCGGCGCTTTGTCCGCTGCGCAGAAAAATACATCAGCGCAAGTTGAAATGCTGGCAGGGCAAAACGTGAAAATCCTGCGCCTTTTGGAAGTGCAGCAGGATAGGATCAGTTTTCCTTGAGGCCCAGACCCTATTGTGAACTGCTAGCAGGCTACGACACATGGCTGAGGATAATATAAATAAAATCCCAATAGATGAACCTTCAACAGATAAAGGCACAACCTTTATCGCGATTGAAACGGTCGGCCGTCTGTCGTACGCACGTGAACTTCGTCTGAAGCCAGATGATGTGATTGTTGCACTTGACGGCAATTCAATTACCTGTGATATCGACAAATTTGATGAGACTGTCAATTCTTATGCTGAAATGCCTGCTTTATTGACTATTTTTCGTAAAGATGAATTCTTTGAAATTTTCATTAGCGAAGCGTTGCAATGCAGTTATAAATACGCGTCTGATGAAGAGATTGAGACTATTATTGGAAAACAGCCTGAACATGAAATAGGACCTAAGGAAAATTACTATGGTTTTGAAGCGCTACGTGATATGCGCCGACGGGTTCGTTTGTTCCGTACAGATTATTCCCCCTATGCGACTATCGCACCTGTATTCTGGTTGCTTTATCACAATATGTGGGCTCCTCTGGTTGTGGTGTTGGTCACCTATATTGTGTCAGCACTCATTCATCCAATTCTATTGATGTTGACTTATGTGCTATTAAGCATCTATTTCCACAAAGCTCAGACTATCTTGATGCGCAGCTATGGTGTGTATCTGGATTATACTTGCTGGTTTGTCTTCGCTGAACGTTCAACCCGCAAGGCCCAGGAACGGTTGCGCCGCTTTGATGAAAAATGTCGTTTTGCATTTTCGTATGTGCCTGAACCAACCGTTGATGAGAAAGAAGAAGCACGCGTTGCCGCTCTTATGAAAGAGGTGCGGGCAGAGCTTGATGCCGAAGCAAATAGCTAATATACGAACAAATCGATGCTAATTTGTGTTTTCACTACCGATCAGAAATTTTCAATGTACTTTATGAAGGTAGCGTTAAGGTCATTTTCACTAACTAATAGTTCAATGAGCAAATTCTAAAGACCTAATTGCTTTTCCTGAATAAAATCATTGTATACTGATGTCAGATTTTTCTAAGATTATAGGCCAGGGCTCTTCAAACAAAATAGTTTGGGTTTTTTGCCAAGTTAAATTTATATTGTTGTTGAACTTATTATTCTTTCGAAGTTTTCATTTTCATAATGAGATAGAAGCCGCTTATATTCAATTTCAAAGGTAGCGATCAATTTGGACATTTTTCATAACCTAGGGTTTATTGGAGAATGTGTTTTATAAACAAAATTATTTTATGTTTTGAATAACCAATCCCCGCAAAATATTTAGAATAGCAAACATGTATTGTGTGCTTTTTGCAAAAACCAATGATACTCCGGTTTACGGATCATGCACATGATCTAGTAATTGATTTCGATCTCTATTCTTCTGTTTTTAGAGCGGCCAGCTGCTGTATCATTGCTGTCTACGGGGCGGCTTTCACCATAGCTGATAGCTTCAAGCCGGTTATCTGTTATTACCCCGTCAGCGGATAGAGACTGCACTACCGAGGCAGATCGAGCAGCGGCCAAATCCCAATTGTCGCGATAGCGCGAACCAAATATCAGGGGTACATCGTCCGTATGTCCGGAAACAGTGATTTCAGAATCGTTTTCAGAATTCACCCCCGCGATCTGTTGCATGATGGAAATTGCTTCGGGGGTTAGATCAGCTGAACCTGACGCAAAGGCTCCTCCTGCACCCACGGTGACGATTACCCTGTCTTCATCCTGTTCGACAGCGACCAGACCTTGGTCGATCTGCTGTTTTAGGGCGATTTTTAACTCATCGGCAGCTTTGGTCGCATCATCTTTAGATTTCTGTATGTTTTCAGCTTGTTCCTGAGCCTGTTCTGTTAGCTCTGCTGTGGCCTTTGCCAACTGCTCCAGTGTACCTTCAAGACCACCAAACATTACTTCTTGGTCAGACTTGCCTGCAGCTGATTTTGCCCGCTCAACCGCATTCAGTGTTTTCTGTAGTAATTGAGGAAGGTCCTGTTCTTCAGCCTCGGTCGGCGTGAAATTTACAATGACTTTTTCACCTAGGGTCTGGACTTCAATATCGCCTCTGGCAATAGCTTCTTCCAGGGCTTTTACAACATCATCAGCGCTATCCTTAGAATCACCTTCACCGTCTTTTGTTTTGTTCTGCACTTCCAGATCAGGTTGATTGACCTGCGTGGTCTGCTGGGTCATTTCATTTGTTACTGATTTGCTAGGAGATGGGCTAAAATTCAGCGACAGAACGGTTGTGCCTTTCGGTTGTTCAACGATCGGCACAACTTTCTGCACACCAAACGCATTACGCAGAGAACCTGAAATCTGTTTAAATTTGGGAACGTTAAATTCTGCAAAAGAAAGGATCAGCACAAAGAAGGCCATCAGCAAGGTGGCCATATCAGCGAATGTTGCCATCCATGCCGGGGCGCCGACAGGAGGGCATTTCGGACATTCCTCCTGTTCCTCTTCAATTTCCTGTGCTGCATCTTCTGCCATTATATCTGCCTTTATCGTGAATCTGGTGTCTCAGCTCAAGGATGTTGTTCTAACCTTATGCCATTTCCATTTTTTCCTGCATCTTTGGTGCAAGATTAGCGACCATCTGATCTTGGATATTTCGTGGAGATTCACTGCGGGCGATGTTACGCAGGCCGGTGACGACCATGTCTCGATATACAAGCTCATATTCGGTGTATTTTTCCAGCTTGTTCAGCAAAGGCAAAAACAGAACATTGGCGATAATCGCACCATACATTGTGGTCAGCAAGGCTACGGCCATCGCAGGACCAATAGCTTTCGGGTCAGACATATTACCTAGCATCAACACAAGACCAATCAGCGTGCCGACCATGCCCATTGCAGGGGCAATATCAATCCAGGCCTTGACTGCATTTTGGTTAACTTCGTGGCGGTTTTTCATCGCCTTAATTTCTTTGTTCAGCTGGGTCACAAGCTTAGCTTCATCTGCGCCATCAACTAGCATTTGCAAGCCTTTCTGGAAAAACTTGTCAGGCACTTCCTGACCTTCAAGAGCCATC
>DEBO01000044.1:13904-19782 GCA_002348585.1 Alphaproteobacteria bacterium UBA2954
TTCCTGACCTTCAAGAGCCATCATACCATCTTTCCGAGCAATCCCTGATAGCTCAACCATGCGCTCTATAAGCTCATCCATCTTTTTAATTGGTGGTAAAAAAGCTTTTGCCATAGCTCCAAAGTGACCAAGAAAAACAGGCATTGGAACAGCATAAAGAACCAGAAACGCTGTTCCTCCAAAAACAATCAGGATAGATGGCACGTCAACGAACGGGGCAATTCCGCCACCTGATATCATCGCACCTAGGATCATGCCAATCCCGCCGATAAGCCCAATAAGAGACGCTATATCCATAAGCAATTCACCTGTTTTTCCTGTTATATTATCAGTAGGCAGTTGAACTGCCGACGCTCTAAAAATGCAAGTTTGATACCAAAAAAGGTTTAAAACTGTATTTTTGGCCTGTTTTGCCTGCCCGGTAGGACAGACCTTCAGAGAACATGTCCTCAAACTTACTGCTGTTTTTCACATGGTTATTATATACAAATATGCTTATATTTGAAAATATGAAGAGAGACTCCTATCAATTAGGTCAGATTTGCAGTTTTCTGCAGCTAAGAGCATGGCTGATATGCTTTAGTCTTGGTCTTCTTGGCAACATTGGCGGGATTTTGGCTGTAGCTACGCCTGTTCATGCTCAGACTCCAACAAACGGGGCTTATATAATTAAGGATGACAAGGTTATTGATCTGCGTTCTGGTGTCGAATGGCTGCGTTGTTCTTTAGGTCAGCAATTTGATGAGGGGGATTGCACAGGAGAGGTGCTCCGCCTGACACAGAATGAGGTGGCTGAAGCTATTCGGATTGCCAACCGCGAACTGGGTGGGATATGGCGCCTACCTACCCGCAAAGAACTTGAATTTCTGGTCTGCAAAAGCTGTCCTGCACCGAAAATTGATAAATCTGTATTTCCAGGAACAGTTTCTGAACCTTACTGGACAGGGCAACGGAACTGGATTTCTCCAAAAAATCTCTGGTCAGTCAATTTTATGACCGGCCACAGCTATGGCCGGTTTTTCCCCTATCAGCGGTTGGCAGTCCGTCTCGTTCGCACACGCTAACGCTCTTTAGAGTGGTGACTTGTCAGTCTCTGTCTTTTTTTATGTGACCAGAATTTAAATCCAAATAAAAATACAGGCAGGCCAGCAAAGGCCCAGCCAAACATCGAAGGTGTCAGTCCAGCCAGCTTATCTAGCAAGTCATGTGCCAGCACACCAAAGACAACCACACCTAAAATCATCGCCAGATAAACCCTCAGGATCTGGCAACGTCGACAGGGCTCACGTTTAACCTCTGTGCGGGTTGAAAACATTTTCTGATTCAGCTCCCTGATTTTACCGATTGCACTGACTGTAAGTCACGCGAAACAGTTTGGTTTTCTTGTCTGAATTCTGACATGAAGTGAAAAAAAATTTTAACTAAAATTTTTAACCAATTGAAAAAATTTAAAAAATTGTGTTGAAAATCTGACAAATCGTCCTGTCAAACGTTTATTTTGCAAAACTTGTGCCGTCTGAGCAACGTGATTTTTGTAGAGTACATGAAGGGAGACATGTTATGCAATTATCACAGTCCATAAAACTGCGCCAGAAACAGTCGCTGGTGATGACACCACAGCTGCAACAGGCGATTAAGCTGTTACAGATGACCAATCTGGAATTGTCCCAGCATTTGCAGGAACAAATGTACGATAACCCATTTCTGGAAGTCACCGGGGCAACTGAAACAGAGCTGAGCGAAACAGCCAAACATTCTGGTGGCCCGGCAGACTCTGAAGTCCTGAATAAGAACTTGACAGCCACCGAAGGTCAAAATGATGTATCTGCTTTGCGCGAAAGTGCAGCTCTGGCTGATGATCCAACTCAAACTCAAGAAATTGAGAACCGCTTTGACACCGCTCTTGTTGATATGCCGAGTAATCCTGGTGTAAGAAATAATTTTGCTGATGGTGATTTTGACCCGATTGACAGCCTAACTTCTGAAGACGGGTTTTACCCGATGCTGTTCAAACAGATGAATTTGACTTTTTCCAATTCAGCTGACCGGATTATTGCTACACACTTTATCAATGCACTTGAACCATCTGGCTGGATTGGCAATTCGGTAGAGGCTATCGCCGAAGAAAGTGGCTGCTCAGTTGAGCAGGCAGAGACCGTACTGGCCGCGTTACAGGGGTTTGAGCCTGCTGGTTTGTTCGCCCGCGATTTGGCCGAGTGTTTAAAAATTCAGCTGATTGAGAACAACAAGTTTTCCCCCTTATTTGAGCAGCTTTTGGATAATCTTGAACAACTTGGCCGCGGTGAGATTAAACAACTGGCTCGCAAATTTAAGTGCACCCCCGAAGATATTGTCGAGATGCTTTCGATTATCCGTACGTTAAACCCTAAGCCAGGTGAACATCTTGGGATTGAATTCCGAGAAATGCCCAGCCCGGACGTCATTGTGACTCGTAAAAAACAGGGTTGGTCAGTTGAACTAAACCGGTCAACCCTCCCATCGGTTTTGGTGAATGAACATTATGCCGAGCTGATGGCTAAACAGAAACGTGCTGATCAGGCGGTGCAGGATTATTCCGCAGAAACATTGACAAATGCGCGCTGGCTAAAACGCGCAGTTGAGCAACGTAATCAGACAACATTGAAAATCAGTGCCGAGATAATCCGTCACCAGACTGACTTTCTTGAAAAAGGTCTAGACTATCTAAAACCCTTGTCTTTGCGGGATGTGGCGCTTGCTGTTGGCATGCATGAAAGTACAGTGAGCCGAGTGACAACTGGTTTGCTAATTTCTACACCGCGAGGCGGCATGCCACTTAAGTCTTTCTTCAGCGTCAATATCGCTTCGCGTGATTCAGATATGAATGCCTCTGCTGCTTCTGTACGGAATATGGTTAAGAAAATTATTTCACAAGAAGTTCCAGGGAAACCGCTTAGCGATGAAGCCATTTCAAAAGTGATTTCAGAACAGGGCATTGACTTGGCCCGCCGTACGGTTGCGAAATACCGCGAAATGCTAAACATTCCATCCTCTTCCCAGCGGCGGATGCGAGCCAGATTATCTGAATTCCGCTAAGAATCGGACGAAAACTTCTCAGTTTCTCCCAAAGCCTCAGTTGAATGTGGCTTTACTTTCCCCGGCGGTTCGAAACCGTCGGGGTTTTTTTAATACAAAAGCGTTACGGGAGAAGATCAGCGTTTGGCAACCATTGCAGAGAGTTTTGCGGTCATTTCACGTTCATGCTCGCTGGCTTCATATTCATGCAAATACAATCCCAGCGGTATCAGATTCTCACAAATAGGCTCATCGTTCTGATCAAATTCAACAAATTTGATGGCCATTTTTTCTGCAGGCTGTTTTTTTGCACGCATATTTCTAGTCCTTCTTATCCGATGCCTAATACTGGGCAAACACACTAGAAACTGCAACCTCTGTGCCAGACCTGGAACAAAGGTGCTTAACAGGTTTAAAAAACAGAAAATTGTTTGCTTACATCTCGCCTGACAAAGCACCAGTGATTGTCAATTTATGGCCATAGGTGAAAAAATCTTCAGGGTCACTTGATTTACCATTAATCCGGATCTCATAATGAAGATGCATACCATCTGAATGACCTGTGTTACCCATTGTGCCCAATATATCCTGTGTAGTTACAAAGCTGCCTTTGCTGACCAGTACAGAGGACAGATGCGCATAAACAGTCTCAATGCCATGGGCGTGCTGGACCCTGACCACTTTCCCAAAACCGCCATCCCGTCCAGAAAATGTTACAACGCCGCTGGCTGAAGGACGCAGCTTGGCTTTCCAGGTTCCTGCCAGGTCGACTCCGTGATGAAACCGCGTCACTCCGGTCTTTTTATTAGTGCGCATGCCATAAGGGCTTGTCACATAATAATAGCGCAAAGGGGCCTGCAATGGCAGCATATGCAACAATTCACGCCAGGTGTCTCGGTAAAGATACAGCGCAGGCACATGTTCTTCAGCAGCGGCAAGTGCAGGGTTCCATTGTTCAGGTTCGCTGTCAGGAGTGATCCCCAGTTTGTCCAACATGATTTTTATACGCTCAACCTCTTTAAGTACTTTGGCAAAACGTCTATGCAGCTTCATTTGTGGATTTTGTAGAGGTGGGTTGCCCAGTCCGTCAAAACTGACAAATTCAGGGTCCATGGGCTCAGCAGCAGGGCGAGCAACAGGGGTGGCTACCACTTCAACTTTCCGTTCAGCAGATTCTAGATTGCTGTCTTTCTGAAGGGCCGATAGTGAGGAGACTAACTCATCATTCGGCTCTTCAATATCTGAATATTGCCGGGGCTCTATGATGATCGCCTGCTGGAGGGCCAACAGACTCGTTTTTTGCTCGTTATTCTCCTCTAAGGGCAATTTTTGCTCAGATACGTCGTCCAGTTCTGGCAAATGGATTTGGTCATTAGATGATGGCAAATGTGGAGACAATAAGGTCGTTATAACTGAATCTTCCAAAAGAGGTGGCCAGGCTGTCTTAGCATCTTTTGGGTTTGTTTGTTCAGATATTGTAGGAATGCGTGTGGCCAGCTGTTTTACGAAGCTGAGAGAGGACAATGATGAAAAAGAGGGTAGATTTGGCAAGGCAGGGGCCAATAAAATAAGAACAGTAAGACCGATCCCACCAGTGAATCCAGAGATAATATGTGTGGGCCGTAGGCAGAATTCTATTGGGCCGTTAGCGCTTAAAAATAAGAAACGTGTTTCACGGATGAACAGACGATTCTGCGTTGTTGAAAAGCGCATATGTTCACTGTCGGAATCAACCGCTGGCGGCAGAACTGAAGCCAGTCTATGTATCACCCAGCTGAACATAACCAGTCCTCATTTGAGCAGCAAAATCGCCATCAATATCACATTTGAGAACAGTTGCAGAATTATCAGCGTGATTATTAGGCCACTTGACTGCCTATTCTTAATATTGAGGTTAAAGGAAGGCATTGACATGGCTTTGGTCAGCGCATTATGCATGGCGATGGTGGTATCGGTCACGCCTGTCCGCTTTTTTTCTAAAGATTGTTGATCATCAATTGACGCGTCGGCATCGGGCTGATTCAGCGAAGCATCCTGAATTGAAAAATTTACATCATCGCGTAGTTTCTCGTCAGGCAGATTGTAGCTGTGTTTAGATACAATCGCCTCTGACACCTCATTTCTGATTTTTTCGATCCGTTTGCGGATATCAATTACGTCAACGACCATTGATTTTTGCCTTTGCCCTTCTCAATTGAACCAACACTCTGTATTGTACAACGTCTCAAACAAGCAAGCATTTATAGCTGATGTAGTGTTTCGAGTTATTTTGGTCTATTCTACATTAGTAAATCCGTTCTTGTTGAGTCATTGTGCCTGAGAACATGAGGGTAAACCATTTAACCTATTGATACAGCAGTATAAATTATGTTTGGAAATAAACCGGCCCAAGGGTCTTCAACGCCGCAGACAGCAAATATAGGCGCAAGTATACGCATTAAGGGTGAGATTGATTCGCCTGAGCATGTCTTTTTGGCAGGTAGTCTCGATGGTGACATTACCTGTGATCAGCTAACAGTTGATAGGACAGGCCGGGTCACAGGCAAGATAACAGCTAAGCTTGCTGTAATTGATGGCCATGTTGATGGTGATATTGTGGTTGATCGGCTGCAGATTAAATCAAAGGCTGTGGTCAAGGGCTCACTCACTTACAAGAGCATTGAGGTGGCTGAAGGCGCGCAGATTGACGGCAATTTTGTGCAAGTAACACAAAAGCCGCAAAAAGACGCGGTTACTCTACCAAAAACTAAAAAATAAACAGGCAGAGCATGTCAGAAACCGGGTCCCGTAAGTCAGTTATTGGCGCAGGTGCTACCTTCACTGG
>DEBO01000148.1:0-7749 GCA_002348585.1 Alphaproteobacteria bacterium UBA2954
ATTTGTAAACGGGATAAGCCGTCCATCAATCCCGCATCATCAAGTTCGGATGGCAACCCAGCAAAATATCCTTTTAGCATATAAAGTGCTACAGGGATGGTTGTTGCTGGGTACACAATGCACAACCCTAAAAGTGAATTACGAAGACCAAGTTGGCTAAACACAGCATATAAGGGAATTACCAAGATAATGGCAGGTATCAGATAAATTAAAAGAATTGAACTCGAAAGCCATTCACGTCCTTGGAAACGAAGCTTTGCCACAGCATAAGCACCTGGTATTGAAAAAAACAAGGTTATTAAGACAGTCACAAACGAGACGATAGTTGAGTTTAATAACAGTGTACCAAAATTATATTCCGAAAAAAGCTCTATATAAGAGCGGAATAATTCACTCGTGCCGAGATTAAAATCAATAGAGAGGTCCAGTGGATTAATGAGCAGGCTCTGTTGGCCTTTTAGACTTGTCAAAACCATAATATAAAATGGGATGAGGACGGCAATTATGAACATGAATAAGCCAAGACCCCATAAAAGCCGAAGATAGAACTGCTCGATGGCATAGCGTTTTTGTAATGTAGGCCTGAGGTCTTGAATTGTTGCCTCAAGGCAAAACCACGAAATCAGAGAAACAGCTACAAGGCCAAAAGCATTCTGCCAGTTTGAAAGTAGGCCATTTGGAATAAAAGGTTTGCCGTCCCCGAATGCAAAAAGCAGAACAAACATTGCCAAGATTCCAACAAAATGGCGGATCACAATCAACTGAGGGCGATAAATTATAGCCAATAATCCAATTATTGTGCCAGCCATCACTGCTGGTCCAAGCTGCAAAGGCACAGCTTCCCCAGTTGAAATAATCAATAGGACGGTCACAGATATTTGCCAAAGGACTGTCCATACACCCCCTGCTATTGCAGCTCCAAAAGTTCCATGCATCCAAAATTTTGTCATCCTGTATCCTTTGGTGAAAAACGGATGAATATTGAAGCAAAAAACAGTAAAAGCACGAATATGACTACAGCCACAGCAGCTCCCGCGCCAAGATTAGAGATGGCAAATGCTTGTTCATAAACACTAACTGTTAACGTTCGCGTACCAGCGTTGCCTCCCGTCAAAAGAAAAATGTCATCAAATTTATTGAACGTCCAAATAAAGCGCAGTAGGAAAAGAATGGCTAAAATACCTGCAATGAAGGGTAAAGATAAAAACCAAAACTGCTGTATAGGTGATGCACCATCAATTTCTGCCGCTTCATATATATCAGAAGGAATTGATTGCATACGCGCTAAAATGAAAAGAAATGAAAGTGGAAAATATCGCCATACCTCAAAGAGGATTACCATTGTTAAAGCAAGTGGAAAGCTGAAAGAAAAACCAAAAACTCCTACTTCCATACTTCTTTGGCCGAAAAAATTGATTGGGGTTGATACTACATCCATTTGGACAAGCATAGCATTAAGCGCACCTGAAAACGGATCAAGTAATACTATCCAGCTGAAAGCTACAGCGATTACAGGAGCTACATAAGGGAATAACATAAGGCCTCTCACGATTGGCCTACCTGGAAAACTTTTCTGTAAAATCAGAGCCGCAAAAACTCCAAACAGCAATGCACCTGCTGTACCAAAAACGGTATAATAAAACGAGACCTTCAATACATCCCAAAATTCTGTTGCTGAGAAGACTTTTTTAAAATTTTTTACTGTGAAATCAAGAGAAGTTAGCACATTGTAAGTTTCAAATTTTGCAACTGGAACACTATTTAGCAAAACTTTTTTCAGATTGGGCAACAAACTATTCGCCTGGATTTCAATCTCAATTCTCCCTCGGCCTTTCGGATCAAGTTTTCCAAGGTCACATACCAAAAGGTTTTCTTGTTTCTGAATTTCATCAAAGATAGAACAGTGGGGGTCTAAGTTTTTTATGAAAAGATCATTCGGTAAATTATCACTGAATTTCACCGATGTTAGAGGATATTTTATTGATGAATTGCGAAAACGATACTGAATTTTTGCACTGTCTCCTACTTGTTCAATATTGCCACGGAGCTGTTCTTTAACGATTAGCGTGGGTGGTCGAAGGTCTGCTAAAGTTATTGGCTTAACTGAGATCCAGAAATTAGCGATTAGCGGCAACATAACAATTGAGAAAACAAGAAGGAAAGTTGGCAGTAACAAGCCATAAGCAAGCCTCTGCTCACGGCGTGCCAGAGTTCCCTTTCCTCTGCGCATCGTGCTACTCATTGTTTACGTTGCCATATTACGTTTAAATCAATAAGGCAGCCATATTGCTATGGCTGCCCGTAGATAATTTATTGCACAGTTGCAAGTTCAGAGTTGAGCTTTGCAACAGCATCAGCTGAGCTGATTTCATCGTCAATATATTGTCGAACTACGCGATTGATCACCTGAGAGTTAATGATCTTGGAAGCTAGCGAAAGCTGGCCTTCTTTTACACCCCAACGATCAGCTGTTTCAAGTCCGGACACGATTTTGCGAATGGTCCCCGCATCGTAAAGGTCTGAAAGAGGCGCTTTGCGGTCTACGCCAACCGGCAATTTTGACCAAGCATTGATATATTTTGCTGTGTCAAAAGGGTCTCCACGCCGCACTGGAAATTTTCCCTCTGGCGCAATAGATAGAGTTGCGGTATAGCCATCTTTCATGGAGTAAGTCACAAATTCAGAAGCAACTTCTGTATTAGCATCACTTGTTACTCCAAAGTAACGAATATCGGCCCAAGCAGCTCCTGCTGAATTTGATGGTCCACCAAATGTGGTTACAATACCAGTTTTGGATGCGAGTTCAGATGAAGTTGGGTCATCATTTATCGTTGGTGGCGCTGAATCTCTTAGGCCTGCTAATTCGTCAAGAATAAATGGAGACCAAATAATCATCGCGGCTTGTCCAGCAAAGTATACTGCACGTGATTGCTTCCAAAATAATTCACCAGGTGGTGATGCCTTGGCTATTTTCTTATAAAAATCAAGCACTTCGGTGGTTGCTTTTTCGTCAAGCTCGGCAAAACCATCAGCATTTACAGGGGAGACGCCGTTAGCAAGAAACACATGTTCCAAGACTTGGCTCATGAAATTCTCATCTACTTTATTCGGGGCAACAAAACCATACATTGATGGCGGATTATGAAGTGCATCGACAGCTGCTACTATGTTAGCGTAACTATTTGGCGGAGCAAGGCCTGCAGCATCAAACAGATCTTTTCGATAAACAACCATTTGCGTCCAGCCATCGACAGGCACAGCAGCGGTCATACCATCAAATTGTGCCATTTCAATTGCGCCAGGAGCGAAAGTTCTTCTCATCAATGTATCTACAATATCGGAATTAGTTTCGACGTCTAGAATGCCTGCCTCTGCCCAGGGCAGCACATACTGCAGAGTATGGTATATTACATCAGGTAGGTCACCCGCTGCGAAAGCAGCCGTTGTGCGAGTGCCAAGCTCTTTTTCTTCAACAGGTATTACCTCCACGGTATGTCCAGTTTTTGCATTAAATGCATCCGCCATTTCTTGCTGTTTTGCCAGACGCGCCGGTTGATTTTCAGTCGTCCAGAAGCGAATTGTATCCGCACTGGCGGCACTTATGACCATGGCAGAAAGCGCCATAGAGACGGCCGTTACGTATAGTGGTCTCATGATTCAATTTCCTCCAAAAAATAGTTCATGGTTTGCCGGAGTCTTTCCGGATTGGTGGCCAAGTGCTCAATGGGGCATTGGCCGTCTCCCGCCGAACTAGAGAAGCACGGACGAGTTCTTGGTTGTTGGGCGGTAAACTGCCGCTCTCAACAATGTTTAAAAGCATTTGAGCCAACTTTTCACCGGCTGATTTTAATGGTTGGTGCATGGTTGTCAAAGGCGGGTCAAGCCAAGCTCCTAGCTCTAATCCATCATAACCAATTATTGAAATCTCTTGACCTGGGCGAATGCCTTTTTCGCGAAGCGCTTGCATTGCCCCAATTGCCACAACATCTGAGATGCAACAGACTGCAGATGGAGGAACTTTTACTTCGAGAAGCCGTTCCATTGCTCTCTTGCCACCATCAAATGTCAGCTCAGTAATCTCTGCATAATTAATCGGAATTTCTATTCCGCACGACTGTAGCCCATGCAGCCATCCATTTTTCCGTTGTCGCGCAAAGTTATAGTCTTTTGGTCCGCCAATGTGAGCGATATGCTTATGTCCAAGTTTAACGAAATGAGTAGTCATCTCAAAAAACGCTAGCTCGTTATCTACGTCGAGCCACGCTGAATCCTTGCTGTCAGATGACCTGCCATGTGACACAAAAGGTATGCCCAATCGCTTTAGTAATGCAAAGCGATGGTCATCGCTTAGAGTACGAGTAATTACCAATCCACTTATGTTACGAGTTCGTGCAATTTTCTTAAAAACTCTTATTTCTTCTTCAGGAGTTTGTGGGGCAATTACACACAAGTCCCATCCATATTTTGTCAGAGCTTTTGCTATGCCAGCCATCAACTCATTGATGAACTGACCTGCGATTTGATTGGATTGGATTGGCATAACATATCCAATTGTTTCTGATTTCCCTGAAGCAAGTCTTTTTGCATGAATATTGGGCTCGTAACCTAGTTGTTTGGCCATTTTCCGAACAACGGTCTTGGTTTCAGCGGAAATGTCTTTGTAATCATTAAGTGCGCGAGAAATTGTGCTCTCTGATAAATTGAGCCGTTCGGCCATCATTTTTAAGCGTGTTGGCTCCCCCATTCTAAAATCGTCTCCGAAAGCGCTTTCAGAGTCAACCGAAAACGCTTTCGGTTATGTAAAAAACTAGTTGGTTTGGCATACGGTCATTTAGAGTGTTTTTGTAAAAAACAAATTTAACGTACTTTAAAGCTAAGAAGTAGTTGGTATCTGAAAAATGATCAATCTCGCAAACTGGTTAATAAATCAGAATGATTTTTCTGAACTACTTTTAGATACAGCAACGGATAATGGTGCTCGCCTTTGCCGCGCTTGGCTTCTTCAAGGGTGTAAAAACCATCCTGACCATGAAAATGCGAAACAACTCATAAGAAACTCTAAGTTTTCTCCAGTATCTGATTTTCTTTCCTTAACCTTTTCTAAACTAGCAAAATACCCTGAAAAGGAGGCTCCAACTCCTTGGAAAATATTTTGCCCATCAGCAGATGAAGCGAGTTCAGATGCTGAAACTATGGCTCATGAGATTGAAAAAAGACGATGTCTCTCAAATGTAAAATTACCACAAGCGCCAATTAAAAAGCCCGCACAGGAACTCCTATTCACTACTAACGCTCTTCTTGCACCCCCTATTGATCCTGATTCAACAAACATACCTGAAGAGATTAGGGCTGAAGCAAGGCGTTTTGCTTTTTTACCTCAAACTTTTTGGTATGATCATCCAATTCACCTAGATTCTAGTTTAAAAGAGAATGAAATACTCTATGGGCTTTCGGCTCTCGATAGAGCGATGGCATATGAGGTGCAAGCCGGGTTATTAGGGCGAAATGAGCGCCTTGATGTTGTGATTTCAATTTCTGTTACCCATGAAGGAATGGAAAATCTTGCTCTTCGTTTTTTAAAGGTACTTATACAGCGGCATTTAAAGTTACGACATTTACGTGTGTTTTTGTTTGATGAAATTCGCTGTCAAAAAATAATTAAATGTCTCTGTTCTGGAGATTCAGCAACTCTGCATGTTTTTGGTGTCAATGGCTCTTATGGAAGGCATTACAGTTTTCTGAAAGCTGTTCTTCTGCTTTGGAAAATGACTATAAACCCCCGCGCCCGGTTCTCTTTTAAATTTGATCTTGATCAGGTTTTTGACCAATCAAAACTTTTGTTTCACACAGGAAAGAGCGCATTAGCTGCGATTTGTAATCCTATTTGGGGTGGCAGTGCGTTAGACCGAGATGGTCGCAACGTTGACCTTGGTATGTTAGCAGGTGGCCTCATAAATAAAGAAGATTCCTTTAATGGATTATTTGTTCCTGATGTAAAACGTCCCGACTATAATCAATACTTAGATCGATTAGATTCGCGGCGTATATTCTGTCCACAATGGCCCCAAGCCATCTCAACAGAAATTGAAATTTTACAAGAAAAAAACGCGTATCAACGTATTCACGTGACTGGTGGAACCACAGGTATTACTGCAGAGGCCTTACAAAAATGGCATCCATTCACACCAAGTTTCATAAATCGCGCTGAAGATCAGGCTTTTGGTTTATCCACTTTGGCTAAAGAAGGCTATCTAGGCCATCTTCATGCAAATGGGCTGATAATGCGGCACGATAAAGATATGTTTGCAACTCGTTCAATTGAAAATGCGCATGCCGGAAAAATGATAGGTAACATAGAAAGGCTACTCTTATTTAGCCACTATGCTAAATTTCACAGATTAGGTTTCGACCACGTACAAGACCATCTTTGGCCGTTCACGTCATGTTATGTGCACTCGCAAGCTGTTGGACTTTCCGGATTGATTTTTGCCTTAGACGGGGCTGCCCAAGGTGGTGACTTTGTCGCGCAGGGCGCGCCTAGATTGCAAAATTGCCTGAATTTTTGCCAAAACAGAATCAAATACCAATTTGATTTTGAGCAATCTGGCTGGGAAACAGTTTACACCTGTCTAGCAAGTCAAACTAATGCTTCTGGCGATCTTTTAGAATTAGTAACAGATTCCTTAGTTATGGCTGGCGGTTAAACTTAATTCAGTCAGCTTTGTCTGCCCCCTGCCTTAGAACAGCTAACTTTGCCCAGGCTATTTCTGGGTCAACAGCGCCAAATCCTGCAAAAGTCCCAAATCCACAATCTGTTCCAGCCATAACGCGTTTAGTGCCAAATACAGATATGAAACGTTCTAACCTTTGTGAAACTACATCTGGGTGTTCAACAAAATTTGTTGTGCTGTCCAGCACGCCGGGTACCAGGATTTTATCTGCAGGCACTTCTTCTGCCCTATCTTTAAAGACGGACCATTCATGGGCGTGTCGCGGGTTTGACGTCTCAAATAAGACATAGCCTGCATGCGTGCTCATTAATGTGGAAAATACTTTATCCATAGAAATATCGCAAATATGAGGCCCTTCATAATTACCCCAACAGATATGCACTCTGATTTTATCCTTTGGTAGAGCCTCTAAGGCATAATTCAGGGCTGCAACATGGCTGTCAGCGATAGCAATAAATTCATCATCGCTCATTTCTGCAAAAAGCATATGTCTGGATAGAGCTAAATCAGGGCAATCAAGCTGAAGTTCGAGACCAGAATCAATGATAGTTTTATATTCAGATCTCATTACTTCTGAAAGAGCCTCCAGATAATCTTGGCGGCTGGAGTAGTAATCATTCTGTAAAAAAAGTGAGATTACGCCAGGAGAAGCTGCGTTCATAAAGCCGCGCTTAACCCCATTTGCTGTCATAGCAGTTTTCAGATTGGTAATATCTTTCTCAAGCTCGCCATTATCCAAAGGTTTTATAGCGCCAGTGCACATGGGCCGAGCATAAGTTGGTGTGCCGCCACTGTCAGCTAGGCGTTGAAGGAAGCTAGGAAATTTTTTCAGATCTGCCGGTGCGTTACGGGGGCTATCACCCGAAAATCCGGAGTAGCGATCTTTGACATACGTCGCATAAGATATCTTGGATGTCTCACCATCACTGACTACATCAATGCCAGCCTCTTTCTGGCGTCTCACCAGCATATCGACATGAGCGGTCATGGTTTCATCAAACAGCTGTTGATCAAAGGG
>DEBO01000148.1:8134-10547 GCA_002348585.1 Alphaproteobacteria bacterium UBA2954
GAGCCAACATGAGTTGTTTGAATTCTGACCATAAGTTTAGCTCCTCTCCCACCAGGAGGGCCCAGCAGTGTCTTTTGTATTTTGTATTCGGTATAATGCGGCTTCGCCTGACATTGCAGGGTTTAGATCATAGCCTGTATTTGGCTGAAGAAAAGCTGTATCCCCTGGTCCAATATAGCTGTCTTGCTCATTATGATGCAAACGCCAATAGCCTTTCACAGGCATAAGTACAGTGTAAAATGGACTTGGAGCTATGGGCCCGGTTGCCTGACCCGATACAAAGTCCACCATAAATCCTGGGCGATCAAAAATCTGCCCATTCTGGCCAATCACCTCAATTGGTCCATCAGATGACAAAGCTAAAAGATCCAAATACCTGGAAACCCAGCGTGGGACCACGTCACTCACTGCTGGTTCAGTCATTAATGCCAGATGCTCATCTGTCATCGGCGGCATGGGGGCAACATCCTTAGGTAGCGCTTCGTTTTTTTTGTTGTCATACAGCTTGCCATTTTCGCCAAGGACAAGACCATGATCTTTCGCATCCTCGATCACCTGTGGTGCCCAGATGACCCCACCACCAGCATCATCGCCGCCTAATACGGCCATTATCATCCCATAATCTGAGCCGATATTTTCAAAGCCGCGGAACATGCCTGTGGGTATGTTGAATATGTCACCTGCCTCAAGAATTACCTCGCCTGTATCACCCCAGCGACCCCAAAAAAATCGCCACCGGCCGGAAAGAACGAAAAAGACTTCCGCTGTTCTGTGTGAGTGAAGCGAATTGCGGCATTTGGGAGGCTGGCCAGCTGCTCCGATGTTAAAGCCAGGTGTATCTTTGATATGGACATGCTGGTCAGTAGCTTCAGATACGCCACCGCCAATAATAGTAAAATTTTCCTTTTGCTCTGAACCAGGGGTATGCGCGTCAATAAACGCTGTGCGGCAGGGCACAAGTTCAGCATAACGGACAATTTGGACAAGTTTAGTCATGACAAGTCTCCAGTATATAAGTGGATTTGTTTCCAGATGGCTACATCATCCAACAAAGTATATTCACGGCGTAAACCTCGGGGGCCGAACTCTGCATGACTGATCCCCATGACATAAATATCAGCACCGCTTGGGGCACCAAATCTGCCAGCCCCGTCATGTTTGCCTGACAAGGACCATCTAATTGCTGCCCGTGGCGGCATCATCGGCTCATTTCGGCCAATCTGATGATGTATGTTAAACTTTGCAGATGAGAAACTGTCACGTAATCCTAACCAGAATGCTTTGATATCTGGCCGGCCTATAGCTGTTTGATGACAGGGATAAGCCGCAATAGCGGCCCGGTCATAGCACTTGTCAATTACAGACAGATCACCAGACATAATGGTTTTCAGGTTATCCGCATAGGCCTGACCCCATTCATCATCATTGCCGCTGCCCTTATAAGGGCCAGTCATATCACTATATTGGTTGAAAGGTTTGGTACACACGTTTGGCCCGCCTTCATCAGCGATTTGCTGTCGTGCATAGTCTTCTGCTGTCCAGCCCAGTTGCTTCACAATGGCGCTTAAATCCCTTATCAGCCATTCATCATTAATCTGGTTATTTTTGGCGTGGCAATCGGCAATGACGCGGTAAATCAACTTAGTTCCTGTTGCCTTGCCAAAGACACCATCTCCGCTATGTGTTGCTGTGGAGAGGATCCGATGAGAAGATAACATGCCTTCCTCTGGTGTGCCTGACCAGATCACATCTTCTCCTAACAATTGGCGGTCAGGAAATTCATCCAGTGTGGCATAGGTGGCTTTGATAACAGCCTGATTGCCGATTACAACGCTGGCTGGCGATCTCACAATAATGTCATCTGTGTAATAATGGTTCAGCGAGTCAACGCCCCTTTGTTCCCAAATCTCATGGGTTATCCCTAAAATATAATCGGGAAAAGTGTTGAATTTTGGATTAAAACCCCGCATCAGACACCTTCTTTATATTTTTGCTAGAACTTCTGATTTTAAGCTGTCCTGAAACGGTGATTTGAAGCGGTTCTGTATCATTTTCGTTCATATGATGGATCAAAAGATGAACAGTATTCTCAACCATTTCATCAGCAGGTTGACTGAATGATGTCAGATCATAACTCGGCCATTGTGCAGGAGGCGTATCATCATAGCCAACAATAGCTATATCAGCAGGCACCTTAAGCCCTGCTTCATGACGCAATACATCCATAACTACAAGGGCCATTGCGTCATTTGCAACAAAGATAGCCTCTGGCCGGTTTGTTGTGTCGAGCAGCGATTTTGCCGCCTCATAAGCTTGTTCGGTACGGAAGTTTCCAACAGCTCTAAACCCCAATTCAAAACCATTTTCTGCTAATGTGGCTCTAAATCCAGCTTCTCTGTCACGTTGAGTGGAT
>DEBO01000148.1:10754-13285 GCA_002348585.1 Alphaproteobacteria bacterium UBA2954
CAGCGATTTTGCCGCCTCATAAGCGTGTTCGGTGCGGAAGTTTCCAACAGCTCTAAAGCCCAATTCAAAACCATTTTCTGCTAATGCGGCTCTAAATCCGGCTTCTCTGTCACGTTGAGTGGATGCTCCTTCCCAGCCTGCTATATAGCCAAAGCGTTGAAAGCCCTGTTCTATCAGGTGACGAGCAACTTCTCTGCCCCCTTTCACATTATCCGTGGTAACAGACGAGAAACGAGACTGCCCCTGAACTCTGTTGAATTGCACAATGGGGATGCCTTCAGACTGGCATCTTTCTACTAATTCCGACGAAAGTGCTACTGAAGCGGTCACAATCGCGTCAACCTGATATTCTAGAATTTCTTCGACAACATTATCAATATTTTTGGCTGTCTGTGCGGCCATGAAGATCAGCACATGATAGCCCTGTTGTTGAAGGGACTTTGATAATTTCTCTAATACATCCGGATAGAAGTAGTTATCTAGATAAGCTACCACCAGCCCAACCATATAAGATTTGCCGGTCAACAAAGAACGGGCCAGTCTGTTTGGCCGATACCCAAGCTGTTCAGCCGCTTCTTTGACTTTGGCAGATGTCTTTGCTGATGCCGATGCCCCATCTGTAAACACGCGGCTGACAGCAGACTGACTTACCCCTGCCAGGCGCGCTACATCTGTAGATGTGGATCGCCCTGATGACGGGGAACGTGAGGTGTCCCGTTCTCGCATTAACTGACCTCCCTCTCATTTTGTGAAGAAAAATGTGGGCTTGCGGCGGCAAGTTGCTGCATTCGAGCTATAACATCCACACCTGTTTGTGCCCAAATATCTAAAAGATCGACCAACACCCAGTTTTCACGGATAAGCCCATTTTCAAGCCGCCAAAAGTCAAGTGATCGCAATGTAAGTTTTTGTCCTGTAGGGGCAATACCTAGCCAGCCCTGACCGCTTAGGGTTTGTGCCATGTTTGGCCAACCTGTAACTGCAACATAAGAACCCTCAGCAAAAAAATGCTGCCCGACATCCTCCGGATATTGGCCCCTGTCAGGCATAGCATTCAAAAACGGTGTCTGGTGACAGAATCTAAACCCGTTAACACCGCGGCTGCTGCCAATTCCAGATGGACCATACCAGTTAAAATGAGGGTGCCAGTATTTTTCCATTTCCATAATCTCGGGCCCGCCTTGCGCTGGATATTTTTGCATTGCAGATAACATATCGACGACATGCTGACAGCTGGAGGCAGACTGTTCCGGCGTCACTTCTGCTGTGTCCAGCCCATCCTGGCTAGCTGGCCCTGGCACATGCCATTCGTTGCCTAGTGACGGGCCCATTGGCCAGACATTTGCTTGCATCATAAGACAGGGCAAATCCCATATGACGTGCATTTCTGTTATCTGTTCGTCAGTAAAGCAGTAAAACTCATGATACCGGACAGAGGCTATATGCCCGGTTGGCGGGATGCCCAAAAAAGGCATCATGAACCGGCCAACATAATGCCCTGCGCAGCCAACCCAATTTGCGGCGTTCTGGTCTGAACCAGATATACAGATCATATCCCTGCGTTCTACATCAGGCAGGGCATAGTGAAGGGGGGTGAACAATTTGTCATAAATCTGATTAGCCGCTATATCTCCAAAGGGATGGCAGAGATGGCATGTAGCATCATGGGACAGCATCTCACCAAGGATGCGCCGCACAGCCTTTTCATCAAAGTCATACAAGGTTTTGCAAAAGGCCTTTATCACCGATTTGTTCTGCTTGTAGATGAGGGTCATGATTTGTCCCCGTCAGGACTAGGCGGCGATTTGTGGCCCTCATCAAAAGCTTCCCACCCTTCCCCGTTAAAGCAATCCACACCCAACTGGGCTAAAACATGCGGGAAATCAACCATGACCCAGTTATCTACGATCTTACCATCAACAACTTTCCAGAAATCCATATAGCGGATTTCAACTTGTTTGCCTGTAGGCGCAATCCCCATAAAGGGGCCGGAATGAACAGCTTCCTGGCGTCCAAATGCGGCAGCCCATTCACCCATATATAAACGAGCTTCATCGATGCAGACCTTATCTGAAAACGCGGCCTGAAAGGGACGTTGCCAGTTATCCTGAAATTCACGCAAACCTGTCTTATGGCCACAGCCTTGATTTCCTATCCAGCGGAAACTGTCAGCAAAAAATGCTCCAATATCATCAATACGATGGTCATTCAGGCCATCAACCATATCCTCAATTACACGCCGCGTGTAGTCAGTTTTTGATAAATCTGTGTCGCGACTGAGGATAGCTTGTTCAGGACGAGAGCCTCTGACCATAAAATTACCCCTTCACAGCTCCGGCTGTCAGACCAGAGACAATCCGGCGTTGAAAAAACATCACTAGAATAAACAGTGGAGCTGTTGCAGAAACTACGGCTGCAACAGCGAACATTACATTGCCTTCGGTATAGGTGGTACCCAAGAAGGCCGCGATTTTTGGCACCATTGTGCGGTTATCGTCCGATAATAGCATTGAGGTTACGGCAAAATCATT
>DEBO01000146.1 GCA_002348585.1 Alphaproteobacteria bacterium UBA2954
GGACAAATAATATCAGCAAAGATGTCAACATCAATTTGGCTTGTCATTTAATCATCCCATGCTTATGTCGAAAGGGTCTACGAGTTTGTCGGTCTCAGACTACTTGTTCAACATAGACGAACGGGAGTCATAACTGAATAGTTTAATGGTGTAGTTAATGGATGAGAAGCAGATAAAAAATGTGCTCAAAAAGCGCGATTGGCTGCTAGCCTCAGCAAAGACACTTGGCATTTCTGTTCTGGTTGATGAGGAAGATGTTCCCTTCGCTGACATGGGCTATGCTCCTTTTATCAGAGCTAACAATAATTTTTATATCTATTCCAGTCACTTATCTTCACATATTCGTGCTCTGATAAACGGATCAGAGGCTCGTTTTCTTCTGATTGAAGATGAGGAAAAATCAACAAATATCTGGGCGCGTGTCCGTCTGAAATTTTCAGCAGATGTGCTGGAACTGGCACGTGATGACAAACACTTTTCATCTCTTTGCAACCAGATCGGGCAGGTTCACGGCCCTGTGATGGAGCTGATCCGGAATTTTAAAGATTTTCATCTCTTTGAAATTCGGCCCAGACATGGGACGCTTGTTACTGGATTTGCGCAGGCATTCAGCGTGAATGGTCCAACTTTTGAGCTCACTGAACATCTGCGTAAGAGTTGATCGATGACGCAAGAATGGCCAATATTTTGGAGTTTCAGGCGTTGCCCTTATGCAATGCGAGCGCGTCTCGCCTTGAAATCTGCAGGTATAACTGTGGCATTAAGGGAGATTCTTCTGCGTGATAAGCCAGATGCCTTTCTGGCTGCCTCAAAGGACGCAACAGTTCCTGTTCTTGAGCTGAAAGACGGACGTGTCATTGAGGAAAGTCTAGATATTATGTTCTGGGCCTTGCAGGAAACAGGCGATCCTGCGGGGTGGTTGTCTCGCTGGTCTCAGCGCAAACAAGATACTCAGGCTTTTCTGGATGTTCTTGATGGTGAGTTTAAAACTGATCTTGACCGTTATAAATACGCATCTCGCTATGCAGCAGATACTCAGTCAGCTGCAGAACTATCAAATAGGCATAGGGCCAGTGGGTGCAAGTTCTTAAAAAGGATTGACACGCGGCTGTCTAATAAGTCTTTCTTAAATGGATATTCTGCTGGACTGGAGGATTATGCCGCACTTCCCTTTGTGCGTCAGTTTTGGATTGCTGATATGAAGTGGTTTGATGACCAAAATTGGCCGTTTTTACAGAAGTGGCTTCAAACGTTTTTGCATAGCCAGGTATTTAGAGATGTGATGCTTAAATATAAGCCTTGGGTCCCAGGTGCCACACCAATAATTTTTTAAGTTTTTAATTTCAATTAAGAGTCAACTGAGAAGGACGATATATTCATTTTGCTTTTATATCCGGTGCGATAACGTTTGCGCCATTATGTCTAATATTGAAAAGACATTTGACCAGATATCGTGCGCATGCCTTCATGTTTTTCTAGCGGCTCATTTCCAATAATTCTTGTTGGAGACCATCCTATTAGTTTTCCTAAAGAAAGGGGGATGACAGAATGCAAATCCAAAAAAATATAAATAATTCATTTTATTCGCCATGCAGATATTTAGGAAAAGACCTAAATAAGAGAATTCATACAACACCAGGGGTTCACGCTACGAACCTCGAAAATGTGAGACCTGAAAATTTAGTGGAGGTTGACATTTGGGGATGGCAAGTTTCAAGAGAAGAAGTGGAAATAGCTAGTGAGCGTCGAACTAATATACTCACTTTTTCTTTTTAGGTGTGTTGCCACGGTGAAATTAGCGCAATAAGAAATGAATTTTTACTGATCCATAATAGATTGAGAATGACTTCGTCCTCTGATTTAAAAAGCCTTTATGTTATAGGACTAGATGCAACAAGTTGAATTAGACGCCAAACAAACTACGTTCTTCAGGAGTTATTTCCTTATCTACGGTGTTTGTCAGGAGTGGAACCGATTAACTCTTTTTGATTTCTAATTTTAGTTAGCAAATTATGGTAAAAAACACTTTTGTAATCTTAGGTAATCAGCTTTTTAAGCCTGATCTTTTGAAGTCATGTGGATGTCAACATGTTTTTATGGCCGAAGATTTTGGTCTTTGTACCTATGAAAAACATCATAAGTTAAAAATTTACTTATTCCTGACAGCTATGAGAGAATATAGGGATGAGCTTATAGAGGCTGGTATCGAGGTCTCCTATTTTGAGTTGGAACAGAGAGATAATTCGGCTGATTATATTTCATTTCTTCACGATTTTATTTTGAAAAATCAAATCAAACGAATCAGCTTCTTTGAAATAGAGGACCGACCTTTCGAAAGTGAGATAAACCAATTTTTTGCTTCAAAAAATGTTAAAGTTAGCTTCTACAAATCCCCAATGTTTATGTTTTCGCGTGAAGAGTTTTCAAAAAATTATGGAAAAAACAAGACATTCAGGCTAGCAAACTTTTATAAACATCTCCGGAAAGAGTTTAAAATTCTTGTAAATGATGCTTTGGAGCCTGAAGGAAGCAAATGGTCATTTGATGAAGATAATCGGAAACGGATACCTGATAATATTCAGATACCTAGGTTTCAACGTCCAAAAGTATCAAAATATCACAATAAGGTGATAGATATTATTGAAGAGAAGTTCTCAGAACATCCGGGTAGGCTAGAAAATTTTTGGTTTCCAGTTCAAAGAATGGCTGTTGAGCGACACCTTGATGAGTTTTTAGAAACAAGGTTGCATGATTTTGGCGTATATGAAGACGCTATGAGACAAGGTGAAAACTTTTTGTTTCACAGTTGCATAAGTCCATTTTTAAATCTTGGCCTCATAACTCCAAAGGAGGTAATAGAGCGAATATTGCGAGTTTATGAGCGAAACAACGCCCCTATTAATTCAGTAGAGGGATTAATTCGTCAAATACTTGGTTGGCGAGAGTTTATTAGAGGCATTTATCAAATAAGAGGAGAGGAACAACAAAGGAAAAATTTTTGGGGTCACAAACGTAAACTCTGTGATAGCTGGTATGATGGGACGACTGGCATAGTTCCATTAGATGATTGCATACAATCTGCGTTAACAGACGGTTATAATCATCATATTCCAAGACTTATGATAATCAGTAATTTGATGAATCTATGTGAGGTTAATCCAGAAATTATTTATAAGTGGTTTATGGAAATGTATATCGACTCATCAGATTGGGTGATGGTTCCAAACGTCTATGGAATGGCGACATATTCAGATGGGGGGTTAATGTCAACTAAGCCTTACACATGCAGTTCAAACTACATGTTGAAAATGAGTAATTATCCTAAAGGCATTTGGTGCGATACTGTTGACGGTTTATATTGGCGTTTTATCGAAAAACACAAAAATTTCTATCAAAGTAATCCGCGATTGGCATTCCAAAATAGAATGCTCGAAAAGATGAAGCCCGAACGTAAAGCTTTGATTTTTGGTTCAGCTGAAAAATTTATACGCGAACACACAACTCTTTAGTGTTTCTTACTTGTCCGATAAACTTAGAATTTTATCTATTGTCAGTGTCTTTTTTCATCTCTAGCTGGTTTGCTGAGATATTTATGTTTGTAAACACTTTTTGAAGATGCACCAAAATTTTCAGTTCTTAGAGCGAGGCTCAGACATCAGTGTAAAATTTACAGGCTTATGGGCCTCATTTAAGTTACTTAGTTCATGACTAAGCTAGTAGCCAAATAACGGAGTTACATGTTTTATGATGTACTTTTTGGTAAAGCTGCAAAATGATCAAGGGCACGTAGCCGCGATACTTTTACATCTACAAGCGGATACGGATACGACCTACCCAGTGTAACACCCGCACGCCGAAGAACATCTATTGGCGCATCAAACGGATTAAACAAATATTTAGATGGCATATTCGCTAATTCAGGGACATAACGGCGTGTATATTCGCCGTCAGAGTCAAACTTCTGTCCCTGCGTTACTGGATTAAAGACACGGAAATAGGGCGCAGCGTCAGCCCCGCATCCCGCAATCCATTGCCAGCTAGCTGTGTTTGAGGCAGCATCTGCATCAAATAGGCAATCCCAGAACCATGCTTCACCATGTCGCCAGTCTAAAAGCAGGTTTTTCACCAGAAATGAACCCACGATCATCCGAATCCGGTTATGCATATAGCCTGTTTGATAAAGCTCTCGCATGCCGGCATCAACAATCGGATAACCTGTTTGCCCTGTCTGCCAGGCCCGAAGATGTTCAGGTTCATTTAACCACTGAAATTGTGCAAATTTTGTCTGTAAAGGCTTTGTTTTTAAGTGCGGGTGTGTGTGCAGTAAATGATAAGAGAATTCCCGCCATCCCAGTTCTGAGCGGAATATATCCAGATTTTTGTCAGCAGGATTGAAATGGCCATCAGCTGCATACCAAGCTTGATGCGGCGAAATCTGACCAAATTTTAGATAAGGAGACAGCCTGGATGTTGCTGGTCTGGATGGAAAATTTCTGCCTTCTGCATAACCATGTAACCCGTCAGGATGAGCTGATAGAATAAACCGCTGAAGTGCAGCCTGCGCGCCAGTTTCCGAAATGTCCCACTCTGAAGCCACTCTGTCTGTCCACTTCAAAGAGGGTTTTAGGTCCAATGCATCGATTGTCAGGCTGCTGATTTTTTTATCTGTGTAAAAATCGATATTCGGACGGGGCAGGGGCTGGCGAGGCGGATGCGCAGCTAAGCAGCCACGCCGGTAAAATGGGGTGAACACCTTGTAAGGAGTGCCATCCTGCTTTGTGATTTGTTCAGGTTCCCAGAGCAGATTGCCAGTTTCGATACTAATCTTGATCCCTTTTCGCTGCAATTTTTGTTCAATATTCCTGTCTGTCTCTGACTGATGTGGCGCATAGCAGCGTGTCATTGTTACCTGTTGTGCACCCGTTTCATCGATAAGTTCACCCAATATGTGCTCTGCGCTTCCACGTCTGAGGACAAGCTTATCTTGCAAGTCGGATTGAAGAGAGCTAAGGGCATAATGCAACCAGAGTTTAGTTGCCTCGCCCATCGCATGGGATTGTTGCAACCCGAAAGGTGTCTGATCCTTACCTTTCCCGGTTTGGTCTTCCAAAATGTAAACAGGAACAACCTTGCCAGTACGCGCAGCTCTTGTCAGTGCCGGGTTATCAGACAAACGCAGATCATTACGAAACCAATGGATGGTGACAGACATAAAATACTCCGAAGGAAAGGTTAACGGTGGCCAGAGGGATCTGCTATTTATTCGCGCACAGATAGGCTGCGGATTAGGGCTAAGAGGCGAAATCCGCCAATAGCTTGCGAACGGCTTTAGTACGGAAATTTTGAGTATCAGCCAATAAAGGTACAGTCTTTCCATATCCCCAGACAGGGCCCGGCCAAGCCGCATCCCCAGAATGACGCGCGATAAGATGAAGGTGGAATTGACCAACTATATTTCCCAATGTGGCAACATTAATTTTATCTGCTTTATCAATATGTTTTATTTTTTTGCTGAGATATGAAATTAATTTAGTAAGTGTTGTCAATTGTTTGTGTGGCAGTTCATGCCATTCTGTAATATCGGGCACCCTGGGTATAATCAGCAGCCAGAAAAACCGCTCATCTTTCATCAGGCGAATGGAAAACGCTCCACAGTCGGAGATGAATTCGCTATCGTTATCAAGTCTATGATCGAGTTTAAACATAACATTTTTATGCGTTATAACGCGTCCATTATCAACAATACAGTGTCACCTTGAACAGCAGAGGGGGTGAGGATGATATATATTGATGCTGACGCTTGTCCAGTTCGTCAGGAAGCGATCGATATTGCTTTGCGCCATAAGGTTAGGTTGGTAATGGTCACAAATGGGGGTGTGCGGCCCTATCCACATGCCTTGATTGATATGAAATACGTGTCACAAGGACCTGATGAAGCAGATAAATGGATCGCAGACTCAGTTGATACTGGTGACCTGGTGATCACAAACGATATTCTGCTGGCAGCAGAGGTAATCAAGGCAGGGGCTTTTGTCCTACGGCCTGATGGGTCAGAATTGTCCGCACAGAATATTGGCAATCAGCTTGCCAGCCGAGATTTAATGGCGGATTTGCGTGCAGCGCAACCGCTTGATATGGCAAAAATGGGGGGTGGCCGTGCCTACACAGCGTCAGATCGCGCACGGTTTAAACAAGCTCTTGAAAAAAATATATCTGCCACAAAAAACCGATCTGAATGACAGGCTGTCTCAAGGGCAAGATGTCAGCGAATACCATTATATGCTTAAGTAAAGAACTACCTTCTCTTTACCAGCCTGCAAATTCATTCTACGCTTTCCAAAACAACGCGCAGCTTTAAATTTCCTTAGAACAGGCTGATAATGGAGGGCCGATTTGCGCTTTGGTATTTTGGGAGATGCAAAAATCGCCCGTGAAAAACTGGTTCCAGCGCTGCGAAAGGCGGGTTGCGACATTGTACATTTGGGCAAACGCGATGAATTGGCATCAGTAAGTAACGACATCTGGAAAGGTGTGAAAACTGGAAGTTATGAGGATGTGCTTGCAGACCCTAAGGTGGAAGCTGTTTATATACCTCTGCCCAATCATTTGCATGTGCCCTGGTCTGTGCGTGCAATGGAAGCTGGAAAAGCTGTTTTATGCGAAAAGCCGATGGCGTTGAGCATTGAGGAGATTGGCCAGCTTGAACGCACTTCTGCGCAGACTGGCTGTTATATTTATGAAGCCTTCATGGTTCGGCATCATCCACAATGGGACTGGCTGACCGAGCTGAATATCGGTGCGCATTATCATCTATCTGCACAATTTTCATATCCACCGCAACCAGAAGGGAACATCCGCAATATTGCTGCCTGGGGCGGTGGACCTGTTTGGGATATCGGTTGCTACTGCGTGCTGGCTGGCCTACGTATCTTTGGCACAACGCCGAGGCTGCTTTCAGCCACTTTTTGGGCTGAACAGCATTTGGATGTTGAACAATCAGCAACCGCACTTCTTGAATTTGGAGATGGTAGGACGGCAAATTTTAGCGTGTCTAGCGCCGCAAGCCTGTCTCAACTGGTTAGAGTTGTCGGCACAGATGGATGGGCTCAGCTGGACGTACCTTTCAACCCGCCGAGAGAGACAACGGCCAGATGGGCACATGTTTCTGCCGGAAAGGACAGCTTGCTTGGCCCGGGACAAATGGTCACCTTTGAGCCATGTGACCATTATCAGTTGATGGTTGAGGCTTTTGTGAAGGCAGTGCGAGGTGGAGAAACCTCTGATTTTAATGATAGCCGAGCTTTGACGGGCATTTTAAGTGAAATTATTTCCTATCGCGATTAATAGATGAACTTGTTAAATTAATATATTTTACCTTGGGCAGTAAACACACAGACATGATAGAAAGTTTTGGCAAAACACAATCAGGCATAGCCGTTCAGCGCGTAACACTGAGTAATGGAAACCTGACCGCACACTTCTTAAGTTTCGGTGGCATTTTGCAGGATTTACGTCTAGCTGGATATTCTCCCTCATTGGTTCTGGGGTTTGAAAACTTTTCCGCTTATGAAACAGCGGGGAGCTATATTGGGGCAACAGCTGGTCGATTTGCTAACCGTATTGCAAATGGTCATTTGGATATTCAGGGACAGCATTATCAGTTGGACCGTAATTTTCTTGGGCGACACACATTACACGGCGGGCATGACAGCATAGGAAAACAGCCATGGAATATTGCTGAACTTCATTCAGATAGGGTAATTTTCTCAATTCACTTGCCTGATGGCCATATGGGCTTTCCTGGCAACTTGTCGATTGAGCTTGAATGGCAAGTAAAAGCTGTTGATACAATTTCTGCGATTCTGCGCGCACAAACAGATGCAGCGACTGTCTGCAATCTTGCCCAACACAGCTATTTTAATCTGACAGGAAGGCCAGATATGAATGGTCACAAATTAGAGGTTGCGGCAGAACATTATCTGCCAGTGGACAACGAATTCATTCCAACGGGTGAAGTGTTATCTGTCGATGGCACTGGGTTTGATTTCCGCCAACCTGAACCTTTACCAACAAAACAGCCGCTCAATCATAATTTTTGTTTATCAGCGGACCGTCAGCCCCTCAGGCCTGTGGCCTGGTTGTCGGCTGAGGAAGCAGGCCTAACACTCGAGCTTCGCACAACTGAACCTGGACTACAGCTCTATGACGGGTCACTTTTGTCATCGGGTGTTAAGGGGTTGAACGGTCATGTGTATGGGCCTTGTTCAGGACTCGCGCTAGAAGCTCAGCTTTGGCCAGATGCCCCGCATCACCCTCATTTCCCATCCGCACTGTTGTTACCTGATGAGCTATATTTTCAGCAAACTGAGCTAAAATTTAGACGATAATCTGACTGAACAGAGGTATATTAGCTCATTTCAGTCATTTAAAATGCGGCACATTTAACATTAGCTAATGGTGGTGTTTTCAACACGTTGGACAGATATCGTTACACGGCGCATCTGTCTTGATAGGCTTGAGCAGGCCGGAGTGAAGTAAGCTAGACTAAACTTAGAATGAGGTTTTCATGTCTATGTCACGTTTTCTCCCGAAACGGATTATCTGTTTAACAGAGGAAACAGTTGAAACTCTCTATTTACTCGGTCAGCAAGAAAAAATTGTTGGCGTTTCTGGATATGCCGTGCGTCCTCCAGAAGTGCGTACGCAAAAACCGCGTGTTTCTGCTTTTACATCAGCAGATATACCTAAAATTCTAAAACTTGACCCCGATCTTGTTTTGACGTTTTCTGATTTGCAAGCTGATATTGTGGGTGAACTGGTCCGGAATGGGGTCACTACAATGGCCTATAACCAGCGCGATATCCTCGGCATTCTGGCCATGATACGTCATTTGGGTGCTGTCGTTGGGGCAGCAGAAGAAGCAGACAGGCTCGCATCAAAATATGAAGCACGATTGGCAAAAATTTCCACGTCTGTCAGGAAACACAAACCAAAAGTGTATTTTGAAGAATGGGATAATTTGATGATATATGACATTAAATGGGTATCCCAACTTATTGAAATATATCGAGGAAAAGATATATTTTCTCTTCTGTCTGAACAAAAGGCTGCTAAAGATAGATTTGTGTATTCTGAACAGGTCATAGCAGATGTGCCGGATATTATTCTTGCTAGCTGGTGTGGTAAAAAAGTCAGGCCCGAAAAAATTGCAGCACGTGATGGGTGGCAGGATATACCTGCTGTTAAGTCAGGTAATATTAATGAAATTAAATCCCCTTTAATCCTCCAACCTGGGCCTGCTGCTCTGACAAACGGGCTAGATGCAATTTGTTCGGTGCTGTCATAAATCAAATTTAAATTAATTTTTTGTTATGCTTCACCTAACGGCTGTTGAGGTTGTTGAAGAAAGGCGGATCTCACTGTGGGATAGACATAATTGTCTACGATTGACATATAAAAAGTCCTTGTTTTAAATGTTGTTTTGCAATGATGAGAGAGCTTTTATGCGTGAATATGATCTGGTAAAAACAGCGAATCAAGGGGGGCCAATTCATGGTCTGATTTCACCAAAATGGTATCAGACTCCAGTTGACCGGCAGGTTATGAAGAAGCTTCTTGCGCGTCAGAATGGGCGTCCTCTTTTCGATATTTTGATTTATTATGTAATTATGTTCGCGTCAGCTTGTGCGGCAGTTTTGCTGACTCCGTCCTGGTTCTCTGTCCCATTTTGGCTTATTTATGGCGTATTATATACATCAGGATCAGATGCGCGTTGGCATGAATGCGGGCACGGCACGGCCTTCAAGTCGGCTAGATTCAACAGGATTGTTTATCATTTGGCATGCTTCATGATCATCCGGAACCCTGTTACATGGAAATGGTCTCATGCACGCCACCATACAGATACATTATTAGTAGGACGGGATGCAGAAATTGCACTTATGATGCCTCCAGCAGCAGCGCGTTTACTGCTTAATCTCTTTGGCATTCCTGATGCTATTGACAGCCTGAGACGCATGGCTGGACATGTAATGGGGCGCCTCCAACCTGATGAAGCACTCTATGTTCCTGAACATGCTCAGAAACAGGCCTTTACTGTCGCGCGGATTTGGCTTTGTGTTTATATTTTGACTGGATTGGCAGTGGTGAGCCTGCAATCAATCATTCCTATTTTGTTAATTGGTGGTCCCCGCATTTACGGCGCTTGGCACTTTAATATAACAGGGTTTCTGCAACATGGTGGTCTAAGGGATAATGTCACTGATCACAGGCTTAATACCCGCACAGTACTTATGAATCCATTTAGCCGTTTCATTTATTTAAATATGAACTACCACATTGAACATCACATGTTTCCCTTGGTCCCATATTATAATTTACCAAAATTACATGAGGTCATTAAAGATGACCTGCCTCCCCCAAATAAATCTATTTGCTCAGCCTATGCTGAGATGCTGCCAATTTTATGGAAACAGTTAAAAGGCAATGAGGTTTTTATCGAACGACATTTGCCACAATCAAAAACATAAGAGTGTAGATTGTCATGAGCCACTATTTCTCTGAACAAGCACCTATCTGCATGGGAACTTTTCCGTTAAAGGGAAATGAGTTAGCGACAGCCACCAAACATGCTTTCGAAGCAGGTTATCGTGGCTTTGATACAGCCCAGATGTATGAAAATGAGGCAGCTTTGGGTTCTGCCTTTGCTGAGATTGGCTGTCCGCGTGAAAGTCTTTTTTTAACAACTAAGGTCTTGCCTGCGCATCTAGGAAAAGACAAATTCATGGTTTCTGTTGAGGAATCTCTGAGAGCCTTAAAAACAGATTATGTTGATGTTTTGTTGCTTCACTGGCCAACACCATCAAGAGAAAACCGTGAGGCCTTGGAGTTGCTGCAGCAGGCAGCCAATAAAGGCTATGCAAAATTGATAGGTGTAAGTAACTATACGATCGAAATGATGGAAGAGGCGTGCGCAACATTGGATGATATTCCTGTCTGCAACCAGGTTGAATTTCATCCCTATCTAGACCAGTCTAAATTATTTGCCGCTGCCACCCGGCTAGGCATTGCCTTATCAGCCTATTGTCCTCTAGCGAAAGGCAAGATTTTTGGTGATCCTGTTATAAAGACGCTGGCTGCAAAATATGACCGCAGTGAAGCACAAATCATTTTAAGATGGATTGTTCAGAAAGGTGTATCCGCTAATCCAATGTCCACAAAGCCAGAAAACCTGAGGGCTAATCTCGAAGCACTAAATTTTAATCTGTCGGCACCCGATAGCGCTGCTATAGATAGATTGGGAGCGAAGGGGCTGCGCATTGTGGATAAAGATAGAATGCCAATTGCCCCAGAGTGGGACTGATATTTCAGCTAATATAATAATATATTGAACTTTTTCTTAAACAGAAATCTCTTCACTATTGGGGATACAATGGCTGACAAGCAGACGGTCACAATTTATAACCAGAATATAGCCACCTATAAAAAGATGGTGAATAAGCTTCCTGATATAAAGCCCCTTAACGCTTTTATAGATGCTCTGCAAGCTGGTGCATATGTTTTGGACTGGGGCAGTGGTCCAGGTTACCTTGCAGCAGAAATGCGTGCGCGAGGATTGCGGCCTCTCTGCGTGGATGCATCAAGAGAAATGGTTGAGGCTGCTCGGAATGATTACCAGCTGGATGCAAAGCAGGCCGAATTTTCTCAGCTTAATGAGAGCCAAATATATGATGGTATCTGGGCTAATTTCAGCCTACTTCATGTTAAACGTGCCGCTTTTTTGTCTCATATCTCTGCAGCTGCTACAGCTCTTGTTCCGTCCGGAGTATTCTATGTTTCGGTAAAGCTTGGAAAAGGCCAAGGACGCGATGAGTTAGGCAGATTTTATTCCTATTTTGGTCAAGATGAGTTGCAAGAGATATTAGTGCAATCTGGATTTGAGATTGTTGATAAATTTACGGGCAAAAGCAAAGGCATGGCAGGCAAGCTTGAAGAATGGGTGGGCCTTTTAGCAGAGTTGCCTACACCACAGGCATCTACGCAAATATAGCTAAACATGTCGGGGTGGCACATCTTTTTATAAATAAAGAAAGTTGAGGCTTATGTCACAAGAACCAATTTCTTACATTCAGCGCACGACGGATTACTATTTAGGACTTGGATATAACAACCCCTATCAATGGGCGTGTTTTGATGATGTGCCTTTCACACATCCAGAAAAGCCCTTGAAAGATATGTCTATAGCGATTGTCACCACAGCTGCTCCTTACCAACCAGACAAGGGTGACCAAGGGCCAGGGGCGGTCTATAATGCGGCTGCCAAATTTCATGAGGTATACCGATTGCCTGTGACTCCTGAGCCTGATCTGCGTATCTCTCATATTGCAATAGACAGAACACATACACATGCTGCAGATGAAAACACCTATCTGCCCCTGACTTGTCTCAAACAAGCTGCAGAAAAAAAAGAAATTGGGGCAATGGCTCCATTTGTATATGGTTTTCCCACGAATCGGTCGCAGCGCACCAATCTTAAGCAAGATTGCCCAGAACTGGTTAGCCAACTCCTTGCAGATGAGGTGGATTCGCTCATTCTAGTCCCCAATTGTCCTGTCTGTCATCAATCCCTTGCGCTTGCTGCCAGAGCTGCTGAAAAGGCAGGTCTGCTGACAGTAATTATGGGCTGCGCAAAAGATATTGTTGAGCATGTTGGCGTGCCGCGGTTTTACTTCTCTGATTTTCCGTTAGGTAACAGCTGTGGTCGCCCTGATGACAGAGCATCGCAAGAGCAAATGCTGAATGATGCGCTTTACATGCTGACAACAGCCATGGCGCCGCGAACTACTGTAACCAACCCCTTAAAATGGCAGGGAATTAAAAACTGGAAAGATGATTATGCTAATATTGAAAAGCTCTCTG
>DEBO01000010.1:0-850 GCA_002348585.1 Alphaproteobacteria bacterium UBA2954
GTCAATTGCTAACGCCAGCCTGATGCACTCAGCCGCGCAGGGACATCAAAGCCTTGAAACAATAGAAGACTAAAAGATGCTAGTTTAGATGAACTACCCTAGCTATCTCCGCCACGGTGCGGCCGCTATACCTTCTGGCAGGGTTTCTTTATAACCAGAGACACTTGTGGCGAAATCTGTCATCCAGCTGACCAAGGATGGTGCAGCTACCTGCCAGTCAAAAACCTGCCGGAAATCAAGATAATCGAGCATGCAAGCCAATCCAATATCAGCAGCATCTGGATTTTCACCCTTGTCATATTGCAGAGCCTGATCTTCCAGATAAGCAAGACTGCGCTCAATTTTACCTCTTTGATAATCCAGAACAGACTGGACTTGCATGCCCTCAGGCCGCATACGCCCTTCATAAACAATGAGTATAGCTGCATCCATAATTCCATCAATCAGTGCTATTCTAGTTTGCACTGTCGTGCGCTTAGGCCCAGAGGCAGGCAGGAGCCTGCCTCCACCAGCAAATCTGTCGATTGCTTCTAAAATAACGCGACTATCAAATAATGGCCCCTCATCGGTAACGAGAGTGGGAATTTTTCCCAAAGGATTAAGACGCCTATTTTCGCTATCAGGCTCTGCTGTATTTGTGGCGATTATGTCGACCTGATCCTGCAGGCCTGTAACATAAAGGGAAAGGACAATTTTTCGGCCAAAAGGAGATGGACCTGCAGTAAATAATCTCATCATTTTAATATCATCTTATACGGGCGGGTTAATGTATGTTTTACGTAGTCTTCTGTCAGACTGACAAAAGGCCTGCCTAAAACTAGTGAAATCACATAAGAGCAGCTACAGCAGG
>DEBO01000010.1:1184-12305 GCA_002348585.1 Alphaproteobacteria bacterium UBA2954
CAGATGAACAGACTTCTTGTTAAACAAGATTGGCAGCAGGTAGAATACAATTCAAGGCCAGATTTGCTGTTTAACTATTTTCCAATAGATTCAGGTTCGGCTGATTATATTAGTCGCTTATCGAGGCAATTGGTTCATCATCTAACAAATTCCCTTATCAATTTAAATAATATATATGATTGCTTATGTCGCAGGCAAGAAACGCATTTGTATTTAAATTTTTGGAAGGCTTGATGACTTTGGGATCTTTACCTTTAAAAGGTTTTACGTCACAACTTCTTGTAGGTTATCGGTCAAAACATCCATTTTGCATAGACCTGAACATCTACCCAGAACTCTGACCCCTTACAAAATATCCTTTAAGAAGGTAAAGCATAAGATGAGCATAAAAATTGATGTGTCCGTTGGTGAGATCATAGACAAGCTGACCATTTTGGATATTAAAGCTGGCAAAATAGATGATACAGAAAAACTGGGTAATATCCTCAAAGAGCGGGAGAGCCTTCTGCCAGCAATAGCACTACCCGCCTATCAGACAGATGAAATCCAGCAGCTGGCAGCTGAATTGAAGCAAGTGAATCTGCGCTTATGGGAGATTGAGGATGCGATCAGATTAAAAGAAGCTAAAAAATGCTTTGATGAGGAATTCATTGAACTGGCCCGGTCAGTTTATTTTACCAATGATCAGCGGGCCTTATTAAAAAAACAGATTAATTTGAAAACTGGCTCTGAGCTAGTGGAAGAAAAATCATACGAAGACTATAAATAAACAGCAATAAATGACAAAAAAGAGCAAGAGCTGAAACAAATGCGCATATGCATGATTGGTGTTGGCCTGATGGGGCATGGCATCGCAAAAAATATTTTACGGGCCGGGCCTTATCATTTGAGCTTTTTGCATCATGATGGCAACCAACCGATAGATGATCTTCTCGCTGCCGGTGCTGTTCAGTCAGAAACCCTGAGTATGATTTGTCCTAAAGCTGATATAATTCTTTTATGCGTTACCGGCGCGCCAGAGGTCGAAACAGTGTTGTTTTCCGATGAAGGGGTTTTTGCAAACGCTCAACCAGGTCAGATCGTGCTGGATTGTTCAACCAGCTTACCCAAAAAAAGCCGCACCTTTGCAAAGAGATTGGCGACAAAGCAGATACGGTATATTGATGCTGCAATGACACGCACACCAAAAGAAGCAGAACAGGGCAAGCTGAATCTTATTCTGGGTGGGGATGAAGCGGACATCCAGGAAGTCATGGATTTACTAAACTGTTTTGCTGATAAGATCACCTTTGCCGGTCCAGTTGGCGCAGGCCATGGGTTGAAGTTGATCCACAATTATGTCTCGCTTGGTTTCGCCGCTATTCTGTCAGAAGCTGCTGCTGCTGCCCGCACAGAAGCTATTGACACGCAAACATTGATCGATGTGCTGGAAGCTGGAGGCGGCAAATCTGTTGTTCTGGAACGCTTCCGACCCTATTTGCAAAAGGGTGATATCAGCGGTCTGCAGTTCTCGCTGGCAAATGCCGCCAAAGATATTGGCTATTTCAACATTGCTAACCAGTCCAGCCACATGGCCTCTGCCTTGCACACCCTTTTGAAGAATGCTGCAGAAGATATCGGTGGAGCAGAAACCATTCTTAAGCTAATTGACCAGCTGGCTGCCCGCAAATCTGAACAGGTATAAGGCAAAAAGAGACTGGCTATGAAGATCTGCACAACCCGTGAAGAAATGCTAGCCCAGAGCGCGGCCTGGAAAAATACTAGCCAAAGTGTCTGTCTTGTGCCGACCATGGGCAATCTGCATGATGGTCATCTCTCTTTGCTGGAAGTGGCAACTGCCCATTCTGATAAGGTCATCACCTCAATCTATGTAAATCCGCTGCAATTTGCACCCAGCGAAGATTTTGACAAATATCCGCGCACACAAAGCGCCGACCTCGACAAACTGGCCGCCACCTCACTTTGCGATGCGGTGTTCATGCCGGAGACGATGTATGAAGACGACCATGCTACCAAGATTTTCCCCGGCAGCTTGGCAGACGGCTTAGAAGGGGTTAGCCGCCCGCATTTCTTCACCGGCGTGGCTACCGTGGTCAATCAGCTATTTGAACAGACTGATGCAGATAAAGCGGTGTTTGGCGAAAAGGACTTTCAGCAATTGCGTGTTATTCAGCAGATGGTGCTCGACCGCCATATACAAATAGAGGTAATTGCTGCCCCGACCTTGCGTGAGGCGGATGGATTGGCAATGTCCTCACGCAATGGCTATCTGACCACAACTCAAAGGGCGCAGGCCCCGGCTCTGTATCAAGCCCTTCAAAAGGCAGCAGAAAGTCTCTATGCTGGCGTTGAGGTAGCAAAAATACTGTCCACTGCGCAACAGGACTTGGTTGCGACGGGGTTTGATAGCGTGGATTATTTCATTTTGTGCGCAACTGACACACTAGCTCCACTCATGAAGCTGAAAAATAAGTCAAACTTGGCGGAAGGCGACACAAACGGAGCTGTTCTATTGGCCGCCGCGCGTATTGGCGATATCCGCCTGATTGATAACCTGAGAGTTTAAGTGAGTGAATGGAGTTACTCAAACCAACTATTCAAAAAATGAAAAAGTTGTAAGTATTTTTCATCTTTTCACCCTTTGACTTAAGCATTGTCTTGTGGCATTTTTTGCTGTTGTATAGAAATTTTCCACCCAGAGTGCTTTGATATTTACAAAGGATAGGATAAATGTTGCGGGTTATTTGTTTGGTAATTAGCTTGTGTTTCTTCAGTGCATTATCAGTGTCATCGTCACCTGCTCTAGCATGGGGAGACACCTTGATAAAATGCAAAATTAAGGGTGTTGGGGTCCGCAACTTCAAATTGGAAGACGGTATCTGGTCAGATAAAGTCTGGCAGCGCAAAAATAATACTGATTGGAAAGAATGGTGTCCAGAAACCGATAAGCAAAATATGAAGATTGGTGGTGATGAATTGATCTGCATGGTGGCTGGAAAAAAACACCGCGATATGCTGATATGGGGTCGCACTATCATTAATTTTGAAAAGCCGAGCTGGGAAATGCGCTACCGTTTTGCTAAACCAGGGCAGGCTTATGTAGACTCAGCCCCTGGCGGACGGGAGACTGCCACCTGTAAAATCTGGGATGATTGAAAAGTTAGACAATCAAACTTGACTAGAACCAAACAGACAAACTTTCAGAATTTTTGCGTTTTATTTTGCTGAAAAAGACCCGCTAGATGCGCGCCTGTCAGGGTGCGAATACCAGCCTCATTAAGGCCATCGCGGAAACCATTTCGGATAAGGGTAATCAATCCTAGAAACAGATATGTAGTCGTCAGACTATCTGTTTTTAGAATTACCTCACCTCGGCGTGCTGCAGTTTCAAGCCATTTTTTGATTGCTGTGCAGAACCGCGAATAAACACCATTTATGGCATCCTGAGCTAGCGGGCCCAAATCCTCTCTCAAGTCTCGCATTTGAAACAAAAGGCAACCACGACTATGTCCCTTCATGCCACCTATCAACGCGTCCAAAATCTCATCCAGTTGCCGTGGAAACGGCGCAGGCTTGTGCATAATATCATTAAGGTTGGCCAGCACTGTCTCCTCATAGGACAGCAAGACAGAGGCATGAAGTGCATCCTCAGATGGGAAATGCCTATACAGACTGGGTTTAGGAATGCCCATACGGCGAGCCACACTATTTACGGATAACATGGACACGCCCTCTGTCCAATATAGACTTAACGCTGTTCTCAGAACTTCATCCGCAGAGTATTTTTCAGGCCGACCAGGCCTACTCGATCCAATCGCTTCTTTTGCCCGCATCATAACCAGTCCCCCTGAAACTGGTTCTCTTTATTATAATTTTGGCCATCAACAGTAGACAAAATATGACGGAAAAATAACGTTTTTAGTCAGTGACGGTCAAGTATGAACTTGTTTTTATTACTGCATGGTAATATTCTTTTAAAAAGGATGGAGTTGAGAATTGGCAGGAATACTTAAACATCAATCTGGAAGAAATAAGTTGTTCTCATAGCGAACAATAAACACAACCAGAATGAAAAAAGAAAAAGAGAGTACCCTATGATTAATTACATTATTATTACCGCAGCCAGATGTGCGCCGGAAAACCGTCAGACGGCCCTGTCTCATATGCCTGGATTTGCCGCTGATCTGATTAGTAAAGCAGGGGCTGTCCGGTGCCGTTTCGGCGTGACCATGTCCGGCCTTGTTCCAGGTGCGCTTGTGTTTGTGCAAATGTATGAAAGCCTGGCCGGATTTGAAAAAGCTATTGATGTGATGCCACAATCAAAAGCTTATGCCAGTATGCTTAATGAAGCTGAGATCGATATTTATGCCCGAAATTTGATGAAAGCCATGCCGATCAGCTTTACAGAGGGTTCAGCAGAAGCGAAATATCTGGTTTTGACTCGTGCGATGGCTCCTAAGGGTATGTCGCCCGATGAATTTACTGGAGAGGTACAGAACACCGCATCTATTTTTGCTGATGGTGGCGCACTAACAATGCGTCTGGGTCGTATTATGACAGGGTCCAACCCAGGCGGCTATATGCTGGGAGTTAGTTATCCGTCACTTGCCGCAGTAGAAGCTACCTACGACAAGCTGGGAACGGGTTCAGGCTTTGCATCTTTTGCTAGCAAAATTAACATAAATATGCGCTCTATTGTCCGCTTGCATGGATAGGAAAATTCTTTTTTTGTGTCTTTTATAAAAACACAAAGGACTTTGTTTGCTGTCTGTCATTTGATTGTATGTTCGAAATTGTAGGTTGCCAGCTTGATGTGATGCGGTTCATGATCATGCGGATATGAATAACATAAAAGACAACTGCAAAAATGACAGACTGGTGCTCTTTGGCACCAAAGGTGGGCCAAGAATCATCAAAGGTGGGTCCTGGCCCACAAGCCAAGCACTTGTTCTGAACGGCAATGTTTACGTCATTGATGCCGGCTTGGGGGTGACCCGCCAGTTTATTGAGGCTGGATTTACTTATGACCAACTTGAGAGCGTTTTTATCACTCATCACCACAGTGACCATAATCTTGAACTTGGAGGCTTAATTTATACAAGCTGGACTGGCGCTCCAGCACATAAGATCAACATCTTCGGTCCATCTGGTCTTGAAAGGTTAATGACACATTTCATTGAAAGCCAATCGTTTGATATCAATATACGGATACTCGATGAAGGGCTTCACGATATCCGCGAATGTTTTTCTTGTACAGAATATACTCAAGGTGTCGTTTTTGAAGATGACAAGCTAAAAGTTGAAGCCTTGCGGGTACAGCATCCACCAATTGATAATTGTTTTGCCCTAAAGTTCGAAACCTCATCTACTAAAATTGTTTTTGGTGCAGATACTACTTACTTTCCTCCCTTAGCTGAGTTTGCAAAAGATGCGGATATTCTGGTTCATGAAGCCATGCATTTAGGTGCAGCGCACAAAATTTGCATTCTACTGCAAGAAACGAAACCTAAATTGTGGGCGCATTTTCAAGCCAGCCATACCTCTTGTGAAGATGTTGGCAGGCTCGCATCAGCCGCGAATTGCAAAACCCTTGTTGTTAATCATTTTGTACCAGAGATTGGTTTCAATGTGACTGCCGATGACTTTGAGAATGCAATCAGAACCACTTTCAAAGGAAAACTGTTTATTGGTAGGGATCTGCTATCCATTCCTATCGTACCCAATTAAATGCACGAATTCTTCGGCTAGCTATTATACTTTAATTGGCAAAATGCAAAAATTTAAATTTTTCATGTAATCTTTTCATTTCTGTTAAAAGTTTGTACCATATTAAAATTTAGATCTGAGTTGATTAAAAAATTTTCTCTGAATTTTGATTACCTTTACTATTCCGATTTGAGTAAAATATCGCTAAGTGAGGGTTAAACGGTTGCCAAAATTCCTCAATCTATGTTTCACTCGAGACTGTTTAGCAATCTGCTAATTTTGCAAAAGGTCAGGATGTGGCTAAGTCATCGAAAAACGCATTTGTAAAGTTTCAACGTGTTCAAAAGAGCTATGATGGCGAAACACTTGTTGTCAAGGATTTGAATTTGGAATTACCAAAAGGTGAATTTCTTACAATGCTTGGCCCTTCAGGTTCAGGCAAAACAACATGTTTGATGATGCTTGCGGGTTTTGAAACCGCAACCCATGGGGACATACTTCTTGATGGAGTATCTATCAATAATATTCCACCTCACCAGCGCGGAATTGGCATGGTCTTCCAAAATTATGCTTTATTCCCTCACATGACGGTGGCCGAAAATTTGGCGTTTCCGCTTGAAGTGCGCAAAATCGCTAAAGCTGAGCGAGAAACTAAAATTATACGCGCTTTGGAAATGGTTGAAATGGGCAGCTTTGCCGGTCGTCGCCCTTCCCAACTCTCAGGTGGCCAGCAGCAGCGCATTGCTCTTGCCCGCGCGCTCGTATTTGAACCTGAGCTGGTGCTTATGGATGAGCCACTGGGGGCCCTTGATAAGCAGCTGCGCGAAAAAATGCAATTCGAAATTACAAATCTGGCCCATGCACTGGGAATTACGGTTGTGTATGTGACACATGACCAGACCGAAGCCCTAACCATGTCAGATCGTGTTGCCGTTTTTAATGATGGCCGCATTCAACAACTTGCAAGCCCAGATAGTTTATATGAAGAGCCAGAAAATAGTTTTGTTGCTCAGTTCATAGGCGAGAACAACACCCTTGATGGTGAAGTCAAAAATTTGAGTAAAAATATGGCCGTTGTTCAGCTAGATGATGGTAGTCTGATTGACTGTAAGCCGGTAAATGTGAAGAAAGTTGGCGAACGAACCAGGGTGTCTATACGCCCTGAAAGGGTAGAGTATAATAAAAAAAGAATAAATAAACAGGCACACACACTCACAGCAGAAGTTCTTGAGTTCATTTACATGGGTGACATTTTTCGCACCCGTCTTCGAGTAGCTGGAAACGACGACTTTATCATCAAAACGCGCAATGCGCCTGATCAGCAAAGACTCACTGCCGGCCAACAGATTGAAATTGGATGGTTGCCAAAAGATTGCCGTGCGCTTGACGCATAACAGCTTCGTATTCGGGTGAGCCGAATATGAAATCATTGGCCTGTCATAATTTCCCGTAGACAGGTCAGTAAAGAATGACGGGAAGGGAGAACGAAAATGAAACTCTTGAAGTCAATTCTGTTTGCATCCGCTCTGAGTGTTGCTGCAGGACCTGTACTTGCTGATGAAATGACAATTGTTTCTTGGGGCGGTGCATATTCAAAATCTCAGCTGAAGGCCTACCATGAGCCTTACAGTGCAAAAACCGGCGTGACGATCATCAATGATGACAGTTCTGCTGAGGCAGTTGCAAAGTTGAGGGCCATGAACGAGGCTGGAAACGTCACATGGGACGTAGTTGATGTTGTTGCTGCTGACGCGATGCGCTTATGTGATGAAGGCTTAGCGATGGAAATAGATCACGATAGCCAATTAGCTTCTGCACCAGACGGAACACCGGCTTCCAAGGATTTTGGAGATCTTATTGTAGCTGAGTGCTTTATTCCTCAGATTGTGTATTCAACCACATTTGGTTACCGTACGGATATGGTTGGCGCGAACCCACCGGATGACATCTGCGACGTTTTTGACTTGAAAGCCTATCCAGGGAAGAGGTCACTAGAAAAGCGTCCCATTAACAATATGGAATGGGCGTTGCTTTGTGACGGTGTTGCAAAAGGCGATGTTTATAACGTGCTTGGAACTGCTGCAGGGCAGGATCGCGCACTAGCAAAATTGGATACCATCAAAGACAGTGTGATATGGTGGAACGCTGGTGCGGACACACCGCAACTTCTTGCTGATGGAGAAATTGTTATGGGCTCGACCTATAATGGTCGTCTGTTTAGTGCAATCGTAGAGCAGAAACAGCCTGTTGGGATGCTTTGGGATGCGCAAGTTTTCGACTTAGACGGTTGGATTATTCCTGCTGGCTTAAGCGCAGAACGCAAAAAGCGGGCCCTAGATTACGTAAAGTTTGCTACAGACACTCAGCGTCTAGCTGACCAGGCAAAATACATTTCTTATGGTCCTGCACGGGCGTCATCAGCACCGCTGGTCGGCAAGCATGCTGATCTGGGAATTGATATGGCTCCACACATGCCAACTGACCCAAATAATGCAAAGAATACATTCCTATATAATTATGCCTTCTGGGCTGATTATCGTGATGATATCGATGCAAAATGGCAGGCATGGCTCGCCAAATAATACTCAGCTTTTGATGAGGAAAGGGACTGAGTTCTCTTTCCTCACCCACAATTATCTCATTTAAGTGAATTTATAATGAGCATACAAACCAGCAATCAGCCTCTGCTTGCTGCTGATGGCAGGCCACTTAAGCAATCTTTGTCGCGTGCTTTGCGCCGTCAAAAACTGCGGGCCCTCGCACTGGTTGCCCCCTTGCTGGTGTTTGTCATGCTGACCTTTGTGTTGCCGATCTGCAACATGCTTTTTAGATCAGTAGAGAATGACATCGTGTCGAACATCATGCCGTATACTGTAAACGCGCTTGAAAGTTGGACAGCGGAACCAGACACGCTCCCAGATGAAGCTATCTTTAAAGCTGCTTTCTATGATTTGTCTGTTGCAGCCAAAGCTAAAGAACACACTAAATTAGGTACACGACTGAATTACGAGCAGACAGGAATATCTTCAACCTTTCGCAAAAGTGGGCGCGCACTTTCAAAATCTGGCAAAGCTCTTGCAAAAGAATTTGATGCACTTGACCCGCGCTGGAATAAAGCAGAGACGTTTTTTGAACTTTTCACTACCGACGAGGCAGACAGGCAAGCCTCTGACCAGAATATCCTAGATAGACAGTTATTTCGATTGAACCAGCTGAAAGGTCAGGCCTATGACCCTCTACCTAATTTTGAGCTTGCAAGAGAAAAAACTGCAGCACTTCCACTGACTGCTCGCGAATATGGCTATTGGGCCTTGTTCACATCTCTTGAAAAAAACAAGGACTTTACAAAAGGCAAAGTTACTGAGGCCCTTTATGTCGCCCTGACAGATGATTTACAGAACCCCCAAAATAAAGCTTACATAGACCGGTTAACCGGCCCATCAGCAGAGCTTGTAAAGACCGCAGCAGCGTATTTTGAAACGCAGCCAAATCTGAACTACGCAAAACTGATGAAAGATGTGAATAAGAACTGGGCAGAACCTGTCGTCTGGGAAACGATTAAACTGCATTCATCGCGCTATACTAACGGCTATTTTCTGAATGCCGTTGATATGCGTAAAACAGCAGATGGTCCTGCTGTGCAGCCTGAAAGCAAGCAAATTCTGCTGATTTTGTTTCAACGCACAGTCAAAATGTCTCTTATAATCACGGTCAGTTGCATTTTGCTTGGCTACCCTGTGGCTTGGCTGTTGGCTAATCTGCCTATGCGAACATCCAATCTGCTGATGATTCTGGTTCTGCTGCCATTCTGGACGTCGCTGTTGGTTAGAACATCAGCCTGGAAAGTGATGCTGCAACAGCAAGGTGTGATCAATGAGGTGCTTGTCTGGCTTGGGCTTGTGGCAACAGATAATCGACTTGAGATAATCAATAATCAATTTGGAACAATTATTGCGATGACGCATATTTTGCTGCCTTTCATGATTTTGCCTATGTATTCTGTTATGCAGACTATTCCTGCCAGCTATGTCCGGGCAGCCAAATCACTGGGGGCAACAAACTGGACGGCATTTTGGCGTGTTTATTTCCCACAATCTGTTCCCGGGATTGGGGCCGGATCAATTTTGGTGTTTATTCTAGCGATTGGATATTACATCACCCCTGAAATTGTCGGCGGCACTGAAGGTGTGTTTATTTCAAACCGGATCGCCTATCACATTTCTAGCTCGCTGAACTGGGGGCTGGCAGCTGCGCTGGGCGCCATTCTTCTGACCGTTGTTCTTGTGCTTTATTGGGCTTATGACAAGATTGTTGGCATTGATAATGTGAAGCTGGGGTAAGCTAGATGTCTGTATTTACTCCATTCTCACGCAAGCCCTTATCCCTTGTTTTGCTAATTATTGCGCTTGTCGGCGCGCTTGTTGGTCTGTTAGTAGGTTCAGCTAAGGGCGTAGGTGGAACAGGCGCTTTATTGGGCTTAACCAGCTTTACGGGCCTTGCCGCAGTTGCGGTAAAAGCACCTCTGGCAGAGACAATGATGCGCTGGTTAATCTGTGTTATATTCCTGATTGCCGGATTTATGCTTGACAACATAGCTCTTGGTTTGATTGGTGTTTTTATTGGCGCTTTTACAGGATGGTTAACCTTCTGGCTCTATAAGGGGCGCTACCGGGCAAAATTACTCCCTTATCTGACACCCTCTCAAGTTCTTTGGCATTACAGTTTCAGAGTGATCTGTGGGGCGATATTTATTTTCCTGATTTCACCCATCATTGTTGTGATGCCATTATCTTTCAATGCGCAGGATTTTTTCACATTCACCGAAAAAATGCTGGCACTTGATCCAGATGGTTACTCATTGAAACATTACGCAGACTTTTTAGGCATACGGCATGATTCCAACGGTGAGTGGATACGATCATTCTGGAATTCGCTTATAATTGCGCCGCTTGCAACCGTCATATCTGTGTCATTGGGTACATTGGCAGCGATTGGCCTCAGTCAGTCCCATATCCCAGCGAAACGGGCAATTATGGCAATCCTAATATCGCCAATGATTGTGCCCTTGATTATTTCTGCGACCGGCATGTTTTTCTTCTATGCAACAATTGGAAATATCCTTGAAAATCAGCTGGGTCTGAGCAAGGACTTGGTCGGTTATATCAAGGTTATTCTGGCACACGCCGTTCTGGGGATTCCCTTCGTAATTATAACAGTTACAGCTACGCTGGTAGGTTTTGACCGATCATTAACACAAGCCGCTGCCAGTATGGGGGCTGGGCCTGTAGTCACCTTCTTCCGCATTCAAATGCCCCTTATCCTGCCAGGCGTAATTTCAGGCGGGTTATTCGCGTTCATCACTTCTTTTGATGAGGTTGTAGTTGTTATGTTTATCGGTTCAGCTAGCCAGAAGAC
>DEBO01000063.1:0-2533 GCA_002348585.1 Alphaproteobacteria bacterium UBA2954
AGTCAGATTTACAGACAAACCAATACCATCCTGAATGGAAATCTGTGTCTGATCTTCAAACTGCACAATTTTATGCGCCTGCTGCAAAAGATTAAGTTCAGCGTCATCAAGGCTCTGATGACCACGGCGCAGACGAAGCTGGGACAAGCGGCTACCTTGTCTGACCTTAACAGAAAAAGTCCGCGGCGATATCTCTGCATAAAGAGGGCCATCATAACCTGCAGCAACAGCTTCAAATTCAATCGCCCCATCTGTGATCAGACGTGTGAAGACATCAAGGCGGCCGGTTGAACTTTTTGGATTGGCCAATGCGGACAGAGTTGGCGGCAGGGCCAGTCTTTCCTGTAGCTCGACGATGTAAACGCAGCCTGTTTCCAGAACTGCCCCATCTGAGAGATCAAGCGGGTACATCGCGAATTTTTCAATTTTATCCCGAACAGTCTGGTTCATGCCAGGCAGGAAAGAGGCCTGTATCCGCCAGGCACGCCTACCCAGCCGCAGGTCAAGACTGGCCGGCTGAATCTGATCCTTTTTCAGTTCTGTTGCTGAAGAGATAAATCCCTTTTTAAAACATGCATTGAGTTCCTGAAAAGGCAATATGCCATCTGCAGCCGGTTTTGCCTCAATTGATGTCACTTGAACGCGCCCTTCTTTTCACCACAGTTATCGAAAAGCCGCTAGCTTTTTAGACGAAAACCAGTTGCCAGCAGCCGGAAACATATAACGGCAAGGAAGACTGTCATGCCTACCACCACCATAACAGAGGTTCCCAAATAGCTTTCCAACAATCCCGTCATCCCATATCGAAAACCGTCTATTATCATGAAAAAAGGGTTCAGACCAGCGATTGTATCAAAGGGAGCAGGCAAGCGATCTATCGAGTAAAAGGTGCCTGAAAGAAAGGCTAGCGGCTGAACAACAAAGTTTGTAATTGCTGAGAGATGATCAAACTTCTGCGCCCAAACACCCGCAATAAGCCCTGCCATTGCCATCACCGCTGCCCCTAAAAGTAAGAACAGGACAGCTGTGAGCAGAGACGGCGGCGGGATGATCGCATCAAAGAACCAGAATGTGGCAATACAGACAAAGGCAACCAACACTCCTCTAGTCACAGCCGCTGCAACCATCGCTATCAAAATTTCGCCTGGGCCAAGTGGCGGCATCAGCAAATCAACAATGTTACCCTGAACCTTGGCGCTGGTAATCGAGGATGATGTATTGGCGAACGCATTCTGCAATACGATCATCATCACAAGGCCTGGTGCCAAAAACTGGATAAAATTTGTACCGGGCCCCAACCCAACTCGTTCACCGACTACAACGGAAAATATCATCATAAACAAAACAGCTGTAACAACAGGTCCAAGTAATGTCTGAGTTGGCACATTCAAAAACCGATGCACTTCCTTTAGGTAAAGAGTCTTCACGCCAATCCAGTTTACCCCTGAAATGCGAACGGGCCTGACAAGAGAGGATTTATAGGGACTGCGTACCATGTGAAATGGGACCTGTTGGACAAGAAGATTAAGGATCTGTTAGACAGATAGAGTGCTAGCAGAAAAAACGCAAGTCACGGGTCAGGCCTGAAACCTTCTGGCAACACTGATGAGGCACAAAGAAGTTAATGTCATGACAGCTGACCAGCCCAATAATTCTGCGCCCGGAACATATGCAGAGCAGATAAAAAAAAGACTAACCAACAAAGCTCTACATTATCTAGGCCGTTATGCCAGCACCTCTAACCGACTGGAAACAATATTACGCAAATTTGCCCAACGCAAATTAGATCGGGCCGACCCCGCCCTTTTAAATCAAATAGTACGAGAGGTAATCGAAAGCTGTATAAGGTTAGGCTATATTGATGATGAGGCCTTTATCAGGAGCCAATTCAGACAGGGTCTGCGGAGTGGGTTTTCGCAAAGACGGATCCTGTTGAAATTAGGCAGGAGGGGAATCAGCCGCGATCTGGCTGAGGCTGTTATGGACGAACAGACCAGCAGCGCAGCAGACAAAAAAGACAGTGAGTTGGCAGCGGCACTCATCTATGCCCGGAAAAAATCTGTTGGCCCCTACTCACGGGCTAAACTTAATCCTGAAGACAACCAGAGGCATCTGGCACGTCTGGCCCGAAACGGCTTTGCTTTTGATGTTGCCAAACAGGTTATGGCCTTGCCCTCTGCTGATGCGGCAGATGAGCTGCTTGATAAGATTTATCCGCATCAGCTAGGCTAAATCAATAATGGGACAGTTTGTCGGCGGGAAATCCAACTTATGCCTTTGCTATTTTGAATGTTTCTGCGTAAAAAAGAGACATGATTTGTCTTGAAACAAGAAAGCATCAGGGGGAGACAGATGAGTGAGAACCGAACCTTTCCGCCATCAGATAAGGGCGTCTCACAAGCGCATATTAACTTCCAGGGCTATCAGAAAGCTTACGCAGAATCACTTTCAGACCCAGACAATTTCTGGGCTGAACATGGCAAAAGGATTGACTGGATACAGCCATATACAAAAATTTCTGATGTTAGCTATG
>DEBO01000063.1:2855-8545 GCA_002348585.1 Alphaproteobacteria bacterium UBA2954
CCAGATGTGCATATCAAATGGTACGAGGACGGAACGCTGAATGCGTCAGTAAACTGTCTTGATCGTCATCTGGAAACCAGAGGTGATAAGACAGCAATTCTGTGGGAAGGTGACGACCCGGCTAATGCGAAGCATATTACCTTTAAAGAGCTGCATGCGGAGGTTTGCCGCTTTGCAAATGCCCTGAAAGCAAGAGGCGTTAATAAAGGTGACCGGGTAACCATTTACATGCCGATGGTCCCTGAAGCCGCGGTGGCTATGCTGGCCTGCGCCCGTATCGGGGCAATCCATTCTGTTGTGTTTGGCGGGTTTTCGCCTGACGCACTTGCTGGCCGGATAAAGGATTGCGGATCAACAGTTGTAATTACTGCAGATGAAGGAATAAGAGGGGGACGGCCTATCCCGCTGAAATCCAATACTGATAAGGCTCTCGCAGCATGCCCTGACTGTACAACCTGTTTTGTAGTGCGCCGGACTGGTACTGATATTGCCTGGCAGGACGGACGGGATGTCTGGTATCACGAAGCGTTAGAGGCTGCCGATGCAGCTTGCCTGCCGACCGAAATGAATGCTGAAGACCCGATGTTCATTCTTTATACATCCGGCTCAACAGGGAAACCAAAAGGGGTTCTGCATACCACTGGCGGCTATATGGTTTATGCCTCTATGACACATCATTATGTGTTTGATTGTAAGGATGAGGATATTTACTGGTGTACTGCTGATGTGGGCTGGGTAACAGGCCACAGCTACATCCTGTATGGCCCGTTGGCAAACGGGGCCACCACATTGATGTTTGAGGGTGTGCCGACCTACCCTGATTCTGGACGTTTTTGGCAGGTTGTGGAAAAACACAAGGTGACAATTTTCTACACAGCACCTACGGCCATCCGCGCATTGATGCGTGAGGGTGATGCGCCGGTGAAAAAATCGGATCGTAGTTCTTTGCGCTTACTGGGAACTGTGGGCGAGCCTATTAACCCAGAAGCGTGGATGTGGTACCGGAATGTTGTTGGTGACGGCCGGTGTCCGATTGTGGATACCTGGTGGCAAACGGAAACAGGAGGCATTCTGATTACGCCTCTGCCTGGTGCAACAACCACAAAGCCCGGGTCTGCCACCATGCCTTTCTTTGGTGTTGAACCCGTTCTAGTTGACAATGAAAATAACGAACTAACAGGGGCAACAGAGGGTAATTTGTGTATAAACAGGTCCTGGCCAGGCCAGATGCGCACTGTCTATGGAGACCATCAGCGCTTTATTGATACCTATTTTTCAACTTTTGAAGGGCGTTATTTTTCTGGTGACGGAGCTCGCCGTGATGAGGATGGCTATTACTGGATCACAGGACGCGTCGATGATGTATTGAATGTGTCGGGTCACAGAATGGGCACAGCTGAGATTGAATCCGCTCTTGTTGCGCATCCAAAAGTCGCTGAATCAGCGATTGTTGGTTATCCGCATGATATCAAAGGACAGGGCATTTACGCATATGTTACCCTGAATGCAGATGAGGCACCATCTGATGAATTGCGGGCCGAGCTGCGTAACTGGGTCCGCCAGGAGATTGGTCCGATTGCCAGCCCTGATCTGCTGCAGTGGGCGCCAGCCCTGCCAAAAACCCGTTCAGGGAAAATCATGCGCCGGATTTTGCGTAAAATTGCAGATGATGATTTTTCTGAACTGGGCGATACCTCTACATTGGCTGACCCCTCTGTTGTTGAGGATCTAATTAAGCACAGACAGAATAAAGGCTGATGTCACTTTTCTCTGCGGCTTTAAAACTCTGCTAGCTTGCTCTTCGAGAAGACAAGAAAGGGCAGGCGTTTTTTCCAGACACTCAAGCCCAGCGGTGTTGGTTATTGTCATTTGGCTGTGAACAGATTATGGTCTGGCAGTAAAAACTACACCATGCAAAACTGCGGTCCTTTTCATTCAAGGCTCCTTTCAGACTCATATTCTGGTGCGTAATAATGAACGCTATTTTGACCCTGATAGACAATATTGTCGATATTTATATTTTTACCTTGCTGGCCTATGTGATAGCTAGCTGGTTAGTCACCTTTAAGATTATTAACCCTTGGCAGCCTTTTGTGCGTTGGATCTTGCAGGCACTGGGTCGCTTGCATGAACCACTTCTTAGCCGAATTCGATCCGTACTGCCTGATTTTGGCGGTATCGACATAAGCCCGATTATTGTTTTTCTGGCGGTTCAGTTTGGCCGCAATCTGCTGTTCGAATATGCGGCTTAAACTGTTACCTTCAGTTGAACCCAGCCAGAGAATTGGGTGGATGGTATTTCCAGAAAATTCAGTCATTTTCGCAAACCTGCGCGGGAGGCCAGTTTCATGACTGCACATTTAATTGACGGTAAAAAATTTGCCACAGGTCTGGCTGATAAAATTGCAGCATCAGTTTCTATAATAAAAAATACATATCAGGTGACACCTTGCCTCGCTGTCGTGCTGGTAGGCACAGATCCTGCCAGTCAAGTTTATGTCCGCAACAAGGGTCAGCAAACCAGAGCTGCTGGCATGATCTCAGTAGAACACAAGCTGCCTTCAACTGCTTCTGAAGCGCAACTGCTGGCACTGATTGACAGCATGAATAAAGATGAAACCATTGACGGCATATTGGTCCAGCTGCCGCTGCCAAAACAGATTAATGAAGCGTCTGTCATTCAGGCCATTGCCCCCGAAAAAGATGTTGACGGGTTTCATGTGGTGAATGCTGGCCTGCTGGCAACAGGCCATCGCGGGTTGGTGCCTTGCACGCCACTGGGCTGTTTATTGCTGTTGCAGAATCACCTTGGTGATTTGTCAGGTGCCAATGCTGTTGTACTTGGCCGGTCAAATATTGTCGGCAAACCCATGGCCCAGCTGCTAACAGCTGAACATACTACAACGACCATTGCACATTCCCGCAGCCGCAATTTACCCAAAATCTGCAAACAGGCAGATATACTTGTAGCGGCTGTCGGCCACCCTGAAATGGTAACTGGTGACTGGATAAAACCAGGCGCAACGGTCATCGATGTTGGAATTAACCGTGTTGCCAACCCAGCAGGTACAGACAGAAAGTACAGGCTGACTGGTGATGTCGATTTTGTCTCAGCAGCGTCAGTCGCTGGTGCTATCACGCCTGTTCCTGGCGGTGTTGGTCCGATGACAATTGCCTGTCTGCTAAGAAATACGCTAATTGCCGGGTGTCGGCGCCGCAATATCGAACTAGATGAGTATTAAGAACAGTTGATCAAAAGGCTAAATGACACGTTGTTCAAAGAGGAATAAATGATGAGCCCGTTTTCCATGACTACATTTGGCTGGCATGAATTGATTATGATCATAGGCCTCGCCGGTGTCGCTGGCATCTTATTTTGGGGCGTAATTACAATGGGTCGCGGCGGTGCCTATAATAAGAGTAATTCAAATAAAATAATGCGCTATCGCATTATCGGTCAGGCTTTTGTATTGCTAGTTTTTCTGACCCTTTTGTGGTTAAAGCGTGAAGCATAAGGGGCAGTGAAGGTTTTCAATCCACCGTTATGATTTAACTGAAGGCAGGCAGAATTATGGTTAAATTGAATAAAATATACACACGCACAGGCGATGATGGCACCACCAGTCTTGTTGGTGGGGGACGCGTATCAAAACATGCCCGGCGGCCGTCAGCCTTTGGGGAGGTTGATGAGCTGAATTCTGTACTGGGACTGGCAAGATTACATTGTCAAGACAGTGACCGTCTGCAAGCATTGGACCGCCAGATCGCCCGGATTCAAAATGATCTGTTCGACCTTGGCGCAGATCTGGCCACTGTTGATGAAACAGCACCTGCTCTGCGAATCACACAAGCACAGGTCGCGCGTCTGGAACAAGAGATTGATGTTGTAAATTCAAATCTGCAACCGCTGACGTCGTTCATTCTGCCTGGCGGTAAGCCGTTGGCCGCATGGCTGCATCTGGGGCGGACAGTTGCCAGACGCGCCGAACGCCGAATGACGGAATTAGCGGTGGAAGAACCTGTTAATGAAGCCGCGATGCAGTATATTAATCGTGTTTCTGATTTGTTGTTTGTATTAACTCGACATGCTAATGATGACGGCGAACGTGACGTCCTGTGGATTCCGGGGGACAACCAGTGAAGCTTGTATTAAAAAGAGGCTGATGAGGCTATCTGACAGCCAGTTTAAGTAAAGAAAAGGATTGGCAAAATGAAAATTTTGGTACCTGTTAAAAGGGTCATAGATTATAATGTGAAGGTCAGAGTGAAACCAGATCAGTCTGGTGTTGAGCTGGCCAATGTCAAAATGGCAATGAACCCCTTTGATGAAATTGCTGTTGAGCAAGCCTTGAGGATCAAGGAAGCTGGGCAGGCAGACGAAATTGTGCTGGTCTCTGTTGGCATGTCACAATCCCAGGAGACGATTCGTACCGGCCTTGCAATGGGAGCGGATAGAGGCATTTATATTGAAGCTGATCAAGACATTGAGCCTCTGGCAGTTGCCAAGCTCTTAAAGGCTGTTGTGAAAAAAGAAGGCCCTGGCCTTGTGATTTGCGGCAAACAGGCTATTGATGATGACAGCAATCAAACAGGCCAGATGCTGTCTGCTCTGCTGGGTTGGGCACAAGCCACATTTGCGTCCAGTGTTGAGCTGGGCAGTGAAAAAGCAAAAATCATCCGTGAAGTTGATGGCGGTCTGGAACATATTGAAGTGGTTCTACCTGCGGTCATTACGGTTGACCTGCGGCTGAATGAGCCACGTTATGCGTCTCTGCCGAATATCATGAAGGCCAAAAAGAAGCCAATAGACAGCCTGAGCGCAGATAAGCTGGGCGTTGACACAACACCACGGCTGCAAGTGGTAAAAGTTGAGGAACCAGCAGCCAGGTCAGCTGGCATTAAAGTTGGATCGGTTGCTGAGCTAGTTGATAAACTGAAAAATGAAGCAAAGGTGATATGATGAGCATTCTAGTTATTGTCGAACATGATAATAGTACAGTAAATTCAGCAACGCTGAATACTGTTGCCGCAGCCCAGGCTATTGGCGGCGATATTGACGCGCTTGTCTCTGGACATAATTGCATCAAAGCAGCAGAAGCGGCCGCAGCGATTGCAGGCATCAGCAAAGTGATTGTTTCTGATGCAGCCGAGAACGCGAATGGGCTGGCTGAAAATATCGCGCCTCTGATCGCAGGCATAGCGGACAGCTATTCCCATATTCTGGCTCCGGCGACAACTTATGGAAAAAATATTCTGCCACGTGTAGCTGCCTTAAGCGATACAGCACAGATTTCAGATATTATCGCTGTGATTGATAAAGACACTTTTAAACGGCCCATTTACGCTGGGAATGCGCTAGCAACAGTGCGGTCAGGCGATGCGCTGAAAATCATCACAGTCCGCAGCACAGCCTTTGAAGCAGTTGCAGACAAGGGAGGCACAGCAAAAATTGAACAAATTGATGCAGTCGGTGACGCCGGCCTGTCTTGTTTTGAGAAGTCTGAGTTGTCAAAGTCAGAGCGCCCAGAGCTGACCTCCGCAGGAATTGTGGTATCAGGTGGCCGCGGCATGCAGGATGGCTCCAATTTTGGTATGCTTGAGAAAATCGCTGATAAGCTGGGTGCCGCAGTTGGCGCGTCCAGAGCAGCTGTTGACGCGGGTTTCGTGCCAAATGATTATCAGGTTGGCCA
>DEBO01000063.1:8944-22072 GCA_002348585.1 Alphaproteobacteria bacterium UBA2954
CAGCATCTGGCTGGCATGAAAGACAGCAAGGTTATTGTCGCCATTAACAAAGATGACGAAGCTCCAATTTTCCAAGTTGCCGATTACGGACTGGTCGCTGATTTGTTTGACGCCGTACCCGAGCTCGATTCAGAACTTGGCTGATAAGCAGGGGTGCGTTCAACATAACGTTAGGGCAAGCTAGCTGGCGTTCAATTGAAATAGTCCCTGATGTTGTGAAGAATAGGGGCTGTATCCCATTCTGCAGCCCCTGCATGCGCAGCATAATCAGACTGATTAGGCTTGATCAGCAAGGTGGTTGGAAGGACCCGCAATTGAACTGCACGGGCCCATTCCCCCTTAGGATCATAAGCTGATAGCGGGGTGGTAATGTTGCGTTCATCGAGGAATGGCTGTGCAACAGCTGCCCCGCCCCGGTCAAGATTTACCAGAATCACCTGTATGGATGCAGCCTCCAGCTGAGTCGCTGCAGTTTCAAGAGCTGGCAGTTCAACAATACACGGCGCACACCAACTGGCCCAAAAATTCACTAGCAGTGCCTGTCCAGACATATCTGAAAGCTGCAAAGGCTGACCAGATTGAGTCATCAACGCTGTATACGGCAAGGGCTGTGTGCCCGCTGTCAGCTTTAGCGCACCTTCACCTGCTGTGGCAGATAAAAAGGGGGCAGCCAGCAATACAGGCGCCAATAACAGAGCCGCTGCTTGACGGCGAGTTAAGATTTGGGGCTGATCATTTCTCAATTCTGTCTTATAAGACATAAATAGGCACCTGAAGTTTGAGCAGTTTGAGCGAACAGTAACAGTCTTATCACAGTCTGTGATACTTTGAATGGGGATTTAGCATGAGACCCTCTAAACCACATCATTCTGGCCAGAAAAAGGCATCAACAATCTGGGGCGGCCGGTTTGCTGACGGGCCATCACAGCTAATGCAGGAAATTAACGCCTCAATCAGCTTCGACAAAACCCTTTACCGTCAAGATATCGCCGGCTCAATTGCGCATGCAAAGATGCTAGCGGACCAGAATATCTTGACCGCTGATGACCGTGATCAAATCATTTCTGGCCTGCAGCAAATCGAAAAGGATATCGCCGCCGGTACATTTACATTTTCAGATCAACTTGAAGATATCCATATGAATATCGAGACGCGGCTTGTAGAGCTGATTGGTGATCCGGCAAAACGACTACATACAGCCCGATCCCGAAATGACCAGGTCGCAACAGATCTCCGGATTTGGCTGCGGGAAGCTATTGCAGATATTGACAGCATGCTTGCCAGACTGCAGGCAGCTTTGCTTAATCAAGCAGAGGCTCATACCGAGACCGTGATGCCAGGCTATACACATCTGCAGACAGCTCAGCCGATTACTTTTGGCTTTCACCTGATGGCTTATGTGCAGATGTTTGGACGAGACCGCAGCCGTTTTGCTGACTGTTCGAAGCGTATGAATGAATCCCCACTTGGTGCAGCAGCCCTTGCCGGCACATCGCATCCGATTGATCGGCATAAGACAGCTGCCTTACTGGGCTTTAAACAGCCTATGGCAAATGCCATGGATGCTGTTTCTGCTCGTGATTTTGCTGTTGAATTCATGTCTGCAGCGTCTATCTGTTCAACTCATCTGTCACGCCTTGCTGAAGAAATTGTGATATGGTCTACAGACAGATTTGCCTTTATCAGCTTATCTGATGCCTTTACAACAGGCTCATCCATCATGCCACAGAAACGCAACCCTGATGCAGCAGAGCTAATCCGGGCAAAGCCTGGTCGGATAATGGGTGACATGGTCGCGTTGCTAACTGTCTTGAAAGGACTGCCTCTTGCCTATAGCAAGGATATGCAGGAAGATAAAGAACCAGTATTTGATGCGAAGAAATCACTCTGTATCAGCCTGATGGCAATGACAGGTATGATAGAAGATATGACCGCTAATCCGGAGGCGATGCGCCAGGCCTTGAGAAAAGGCCATCCAGCAGCAACAGATCTGGCAGATTATTTGGTCGCTGAGCTAAACATTCCTTTCAGGAATGCGCATCACATCACGGGAGCGCTGGTCGCCCTTGCAGATAAAAAAGATTGTGGGCTCGATGACTTGTCGCTGGAAGAACTGCAGTCTGTTGAACCAAAACTGACTGGAACAGCTCAGGCTATTTTATCCATTGACCATGCTGTGGCAGCCAGAACAAGCTATGGCGGCACAGCGCCTGATCAGGTGCGCGCCTGTATCGCTGAAGCCAGAGTCCAGTTTCTGCTCCTTACCGACGCGACATAATAGTGCAAGGAAAGTAACCTCATGCGTATTTTTATTATTTTACTGTCTTGCCTGCTGATTGCAGACACGCTGACAGCTTGTGGCAAGAAAGGCAATCCAGTACGCCCATCAGAAGTGACTGAAACAGAACAAGCGGCCAGCTAAAAACAAATGAGACATATAAGAAGAAATGAGCGCGGCCAGTTGACCATAGGCGGCCACACCGCAGTTGATTTGGCCGAACGGTTTGGCACGCCTCTTTACGTTTATTCAGGTGATGGGCTTGTTGCTCATTATGCTGCTTTTGCATCTGCTGTATCCGAGCTGAACTGTGTTGTGCATTATGCCGTTAAAGCCAATTCTTCACTTGGTGTTCTCGGCTTGTTAGCACAGCTGGGTGCTGGTGCTGACATTGTTTCAGGTGGTGAGATGAAACGTGCCCTTATCGCAGGCATAGCCCCAGATAAAATAGTATTTTCAGGGGTGGGCAAAACAGATGATGAAATCAGAGCCGCTCTGCAGGCAGGCATAGCCCAAATCAACGCAGAATCAGCAACTGAATTGCGCCATATTAGTCAAATTGCAGCAGAGACAGAGCGGCAAGCTCCTGTTGCCCTGCGGGTGAATGTGAATGTTGATCCGGGCAGTCACGCAAAAATTTCCACGGGTCAGCGATCAACAAAATTCGGCATTCCTGTTGCAGATGGTGAAGCAGCCATGTTGTATCGCCAGCTCTGTTCTGATCCGAATCTTAACCCACGGGGTCTTGCTGTGCATATTGGCTCGCAGCTGCGCAAGCTGGATCCGTTTGAGCGTGCCTATCAGGAACTGCTGGCATTAGCTGACATGCTTCGTGCAGAAGGGCTGGATGTGCCCATCCTGGATTTAGGAGGTGGACTTGGCGTGGATTATGAAGAGGACAAGACACCTGATTTTGACGCCTACGGACAGATGGTTGCGCGTATCTTTGCCAGCCGTGACTATAAGCTAGGGTTTGAGCCAGGAAGGTCAATCGTCGCAGATAATGGTGTGTTTCTAACCAGAACCCTATTTGTCAAAAAAGGTAAAAATAAGCGGTTCATCATTGTTGATGGGGCCATGAATGATCTAATCAGACCAACGCTCTATGAGGCATTTCACAGAATAGAACCTGCTGGCCAACCCCAACCTGTAATAGGGCTTGCTGATATCGTTGGGCCAGTGTGTGAAACAGGTGATTATCTGGGGCAAGGCCGCGCTATGCCAGCAATTGCCGAAGGTGAGATCTTGGCCGTTCTGTCAGCCGGGGCCTATGGAGCTGTGATGATGTCAAACTATAATACACGTCCAGAAGCTGCTGAAGTAATGATCCGTAATGAAGCGATTCATGTTCTGCGGCCCAGACGCAATGTTGAAGATCTTCTGAAACTAGAACACAACCCTTTCAGCTGAGCATGATATATATCCGCCTAAAATAAGCGTGGCGGTATGCGTTCAGCCACGGCCTCAACAACGACATTGGCTTTTTTTGCACCATCCACCTCTAATTGAACAAAAAAGGGCACAGACTTTCCTGTATCAATAAAATATTCGTCTGGTCTAATTTTTTGCTGATAAAGCTCTGTGCCATCTGCGGCCACAACTCGCAAATTTAACATTGAGGCATGGGCACGGAAGTCACTTTTGTTGAAAACAACACCCCTCACCCGGATCAGATCTTCGTGATGTTGTGTATTTAAATCGCGCACCTCTAAAACAGATGGATCTGGAACAATGGTCAGACCGGCAAGGTCAAATGAAGAGATCAATCCAGGAAACTGCGCAGTTAAAGGACCACGAAAGCTGAATAGTCCAACAGAAACAAACATCAAAACTACAATAATTGCAGTTGGATAGCGCAACCGGTCTGCTATTTCGCTTAGCGGGCTAATATCGGCCGTTTTGCCAGCTGCTTTTCGTTCAGTTCTCCAGACATGTTTGCATACCGAACAGCGCACCTGCTGTCCCTGCGGCGCAATAGCTTTTTCATCCACACGGAAAATAGTTTTACAATTTTCACATGTTAATAACATAAGTTTATTCTCTTCTCCCAAATCTGATGCCATAATTAGCTTAACTTGAACTGAGAGACCAGCCGTTTTTATTTTTTACCAAAAGAGCATATCCTTAAGACTAACAATAAGGGCAAGGGCAGTGACTATTTCCAAAAAAAATAGACAGATAGCTTCCTATCAAGGTGACCAAACTGTAAAGCGCATAGTAAAATTAAGCGCTCTAGGTATTTTAGCACTGGCGGCTTGCCTGCAACATTTTGTACTGACCCTTCCGCAGCCAAAAGCGGGGTTGCCTAATCCAACTGACGGCCTTGTTGTTCCCACCGGTGGACAGGCCAGAATACAAGAAGGCCTGATGCTTCTCCATAATAGAACTGCGCAGCGTATGCTGATCACAGGTGTTGGCCAGTCAGTATCCAAAAAAGCACTGATAAGGCAGCTGAATTTATCTGCTGCGCAGCTGGCGATGTTTCACTGCTGTGTTGATATTGAAAAAACCGCTATGGACACTAAAGGAAACGCGCACGCCGCACGCATGTGGGCAGAGACAAATAAGTTTTCAACAATACGGCTGGTCACAGCCAATTATCATTTGGCCCGTGCAGATCTTGAACTCAAACGCCTGATGCCAGGCCACACAATCAAGAGCTGGCCGGTAATACCACCTGATCTGCAGCTTAACGGCTGGTACCTTCACTGGCCCACTGTTAGATTGCTGGCAAAAGAATATGCTAAATATCTGTTAGCCCGGGTCTGGCTTTAATCCTGACCCGCATCAATAATTGACCGTCTAATCGCCCGAGTGCGACTAAATAAATCATGTAATTTATCACCCTCCTTCCATCTTATAGCGCGTTGCAGATAACTCAAATCTTCTGAAAATCGCTGCAGCATCTCCAGAACAGCCTCATTATTATTGAGAAACACATCTCGCCACATGACAGGATCTGAAGAGGCAATTCGGGTGAAGTCGCGGAACCCCGAGGCCGAGAACCGAATAACATCATTTTTCAAATCTTGTTCAAGATCAACAGCGGTCCCAACAATTGTATAAGCGATAAGATGTGGAAGATGTGATGTAATTGCTAACACACGATCATGATAATCGGCATCCATAGTTTCAACCATGGCGCCCAGATCAGATAGAAAAATTGTCAGACCAGCTACTTTGTTTTCTGGGGATCCATTTGGTAGGATTAGCCAATAGCGCGTTTCAAACAGGCTGGCGAATCCAGCTGCAGGGCCTGAAAATTCTGTACCTGCCAAGGGATGACCCGGAATAAAATTACAGGACTCCGGAACAAAAGGGAGAACATCACGGATAACGGAACGTTTTGTTGACCCAGTATCAGTAATCACACAGCCTGGTCTGAGATAAGGGGCTATGTCTTTGATTACCTGGTCCATCACACCTACTGGAACAGCCAGAATAACAAGCTCAGCATCTTCAACAGCCTGTTGCAGCGTAGTTGTTATTTTTATATGCGATAGCAAATCTGCTGCTTCCGCACGCACATCAGGATTATTGTCGTAGGCCGAGAAAGTGACAGGTAAATTGCGGTATTTAGCAGCATGAATAATCGATGTCCCGATAAGACCAATACCAATGACTGCAATATGTGAAAAAGGGTAAGATGTTGCCAAGGCGTTGATCCTTTTTGACTACCGACTTTGCGTGGGTTGCATCAACTGTAGAAAGGCCTCTTTCACAACGGCCATTTCTTCGTCAGTGCCAATTGACATCCGCAAACAGTCGCCAAGCCCATAAGGCTCCATCGTTCTGAGCAGGATATTTTGTGTCGCAAAAAAATCTGATGCCTGTTGTGCTGATGGCCCTGTTTGGGGGTCAAACTGAAACAGAATGAAATTTGTTGAAGAGGGCACTACCTCGAGGCCCAGTTGCGCTAGAAAAAGACTCATGGCCGAGATCCATTTGTCATTATGGGCAACTGATTTTTTTTGAAATTCTCTATCCTGAACAGCCGCAATGCCCGCTCGAAAAGCCACCTGATTGACAGAGAATGGCCCACGGATAGATGCCAATGTTGTAAGCAACTCTGGTGAACAATAGGCCCAGCCCAGCCGAAAACCAGCGAGACCATGCAGCTTTGAAAAGGTCCGCGTCATCACAACATTATCTGCGCTTTCAACCATGCGCGCAGCTTCGTCCGAAAAAGACTTATCCAGATATTCAGCATAAGCCCAGTCTAAAACTAGCAGTACATGAGGGGGCAGGTTAGAATGCAAGCGGCGCACCTCATCCAACGAAATCATCGTTCCAGTAGGGTTATTGGGATTCACCAGGAATACAATTTTGGTCTTGTCATTTACGGCTGCCAACAGATTGTCAACGCTAGCCACCATATCCACATCATCAGCCTTTACAACTGTGCCGCCTGCGATGCGGGTCGCTTGCGGGATCACAAGAAAAGCATATTGGCTCATCACCACTTCGTCACCGGGCTCAAGGTAAGCCATTGTTATAAGGCTGATCAACTCGTCTGATCCGTTTGAGGAGAGGATACGGGACGAATCAAGACCATAGCGTTCAGCGATTGCCGCGTTGAGATGCTGGTCTTGAACTTCTGGATAACGATGAGGTGCCACCCCGTCATTCTGCAGCGCCTTCTGGACATGCGGTGAGGTCCCAAGAGCGCCTTCATTTGCAGACAGCCTGATCAGTCGTCCCTGCTTTGCCTCACCAAAGGAAGGCCGGTACGATAAAAGTGAACGTATCGCTGCTTTTGGCTGTGGTTTGGGTAAGTGCATCATCTGTTTGCCTGTAGGTATATTGAATTGTCCATCTTATGGCCACAGACCGCTTGACCCTCTGAACCGACGCAAGTTTAGCCAATCAAGGTGCAGATGCCAAGCACAGACCGATTAGGGGGTAAATTCTCTTCTGCTACTGCAGCTAGATCGATTATTCGCTGTCTTTCATCGTAGGTCACAAGGCGATCCTGCTTAGTTTTGTCAGGCAGCTGAGTGCCCAAAATAAAAGCTGTAGGGATAGAGTCTGGTGAGCGCAGAAGCGGCAACCCCGCAATAATCTTTACAGGCTGATCCAAACCAAGCTGGCTGTGAATACTTTTCAGCTCATCAGCTTCAACAATTCCAATATCTGCTGCTCCTATGGCCAGCCGGTGACACAACTCAAGAGGCACACCTGTCTGTTTTACGCTCAGTTGTCCAGCTGCAAATAAACGTGCTGTCTGTTCACTCTCATCTGTCATCAAAATTGTGAAATCAGGGTATTGGCGAGCAATTGATGCTGAAATAACCGCGCGCCAGACAGCAATGATGACAGGCTGAAGCTGGGGGTCGGCTGCGGCACACAAGCGCGCCAAAAGTTGTGCTTCGCGATCCGGACGAAATACGGACGCGCCAATCGGTTTTACCTCAGCAACCTGTTCCGCCATCTTGAGCCGGCGCGAAAGCAGGTCTAGAATCTGCTGATCAACCAGGTCAATCTGCGACCGCAAGCGCATTAGATCATTATTCATTATCTATCGCCTTCACCGCTTGATTACCCTAAATTGTTCCCGCTTAATGGCGTGACCGCGCCCGCAGGTTGTCTTACCATAAACTGCTTGACTCCCTGCCGCAATGCATGACCAGGTTGATGATGAGAGGAATAAAGCCGCTTTTTAGCAACTACGATCAGCACGCCGCCAAACATCGCCCAGCCAATACGGCCAATCATATGAAATCGTCTCCTCATGACCACAGGCAGGTTTATCCCAAAAGGCGGCATGTACAGACTGTGCTTAATCTGGATTTGGCCAAACCCCACTTGTTCAAGAATTTGCTTCAGTTGGCGCCGGCTGAAAGGTGTACCCTGACCAAAAGGTGTTTTATCTGCACGTGCCCACAGACTGCGCCGATGCGGGACAATCATCACAAGCTCACCCTCCCCTTTCAAGCATCGCCAGATTTCAGATAAAAACCCAACCTTGTCCGAGACATATTCCAGCGCGTGGCTGACAAATACTTGTTCAAAAATATCTGTTGCACAAGGGAATGAGTCACTGTCAATACAGGCGGTGATGACACTCTCATCTTTTGTCCAGGCCAGGACACCTGTCTCTGCCAACATAAACACAGGCGGCAAAGGTTGACCAGGAGGGTATAAAGGAAACGGATAGCCAACTGCTAGCTGTTCTTCTGAATCTGTGAGCGCGCGTGTAAGTCCCGATCTACATTGATGACTGAGTTCAGCAGCCAGGATGTCTGCAACCAGGACGCCTTCTGGTGTGCGGTAATAACTATCTATATCTGTTATACCCCAGCTCATGACAAGAGACCTGATTAATCTACTTTAAAGGCTAATGATGAATATCATCTTCTGCAATAATAATAACAACAAGAAAAGAGCCTGCACAGAATTAGCAACAAACCTTCGTCATGCGAGATCAGAAAGCTGATAGGCGGCTTCATTCACATCTTTATAAACATCAGGTTTGGATGTGCGTACACGCAGGCCCACTACTGTTCTCATCGACCGTACAGCATTAAAAACCGCACGGGCAAGGGTTTCCTGTAGATCAAAATGCCGTGACTGCGAAATATCCACAATGGTCTGCCGGATCTCATCATAATTCAACGCATCGTTAATTGTATCTACCGCAGGCTCCATGTCTGGGTCTAGCATAACTTCAATATCTATCAGCACCCGTTGAGGCGCAGCCTTTTCAAAATCATGAATACCAATTGAACAAATTGTCTCAATTCCGGTCAAAAAAAACCGCCGTGTCAATGCTTCAGCCATAAATTTATTCCTTTGCTCGCCGCCCTTATTATAAAAACGCGACATCGCGCGCAGGCGGCTGAAGATGGGCACCACCGTCCAAAATAATCACTTCCCCTGTGATAGACTGTGTATTAAGAAGCAAGTGCATTGCAGCGACAATTTCTTTCATTAACGCGCCTTGTCCCAAAAGATTACGTTTGTGTGATAATTGAAATTCTTCTTCGGTCTGACCACCTGATGGCAACACAATGCCCGGGGCAATGCCATTGACCCGCAGTCGCGGCGCATAAGCCTGAGCAGCAATCTGTGTTAAGGTATGACAGGCAGATTTTGACAGGGTGTAGCTGAAATAATCCGGATTTATTCCAAATAGCTTGGCATCCAGCATGTTAATGACCGCCCCTTGCTTGCCTTCTGGCATTTGATCATTAAGAGCGCGGATCAGCAAGGCAGGGGCCGTCACATTCACCGCCATATGCCGTTCGATTTCAGAAGCCGAAATTGTATCAGAATCATCATAGGCAAACAAAGAGGCATTATTGATAACAGCATCAAGCGGGCCGGATAACCGTACCCGTCCCATCAGCTTATCGATATCATCCGGTTTGGCCAAATCAGCCTGAACCAGTTCAACAGTTCTGCCCGCGGCGGTCAGTGTCTTACAAAGGGTCTGCGCTTCTGTAGCCGCCTGATGGTAATGCAGAACAACATGCCAGCCTGCTTCAGCCAGAGCTATGGAGAGGCCAGCCCCAATGCGCCGTCCCGCACCTGTAACCAAAACTCTTCGTGGCCCTATCATCTCCTACTCCTATCTGTATATTATTTTTCTGACCAAAGCATAATGACATGTTCAGCCTTATCAGCTTAGTTGTTCATTATACAGGCTGGTCAGCAAACCGGATGAACAGTAAACACCACTCAGATCAATCTGACTTGCCAATCAGGAAAGATTTGCATCTCAGCACACAGCTGATCGACGTCATGTGCGCGCAGCAAGCCATAACTTGTAATCAGGATGGTGCCCAAGCCAGCAGCCGCACCGCCCAAGATATCTGTATGAAGCGAATCACCTACCATCGCAATACGATGATTGGGAACGGAAACAGCTGCCAGCTGATTTACCTTGTCCACAGCCAATTGAAAAACGGGCAAATGCGGTTTGCCAAGCCAGCGTGGACGCAAGCCAGGCACTGACTTCATCGCTCGCGCCATCCAATAGCCTGGCTCTGCTGAAAACTGATGCGGATGCGGCGCACTGACATCGGGGTTGCCGACTAGGACAGGGCGCATCCGCTGTAATAGACTGTGTTCAAGCAGGGCCTGGTTATCCTCACCCCATCCCGAACTGCCCAAAAAAACAAAGCCTTCTACTGTGTCAAATAGTTCAGAGTTGGCGTTGGCTGAAGAGGTCAGGCCATTTATAAGCTGTGTTTTGCTATCCAATTGCAGAAATTCTGACCGCTGGTGTATAGCAGGTAGAACAGCAACCAACGCATCTCTGCTTGAAACGATGTGCTGTGCGGTTACTGGCAACCCCCAACGCAGATATTTTTCTGCAAGGACTGCTGAAGGCGCGCTGGCCGCGTTTGTGAGAATCACAACCGGCTTTCCATCAAGTTCAGCACGCCGGAAAAATTCGTCAATACCGTTAATCTTTTCCATGCCCACATTAATCACCCCAAACCCATCCAGAATAAACGCATCAAAAGCGTCTAGACAGTCTGTCAGCCTGTCTGCCTTTTGATGAAGTGCTGGGCTGTCAGGCGGCATGACAGGGCGCAGAGCCTGATAAATCTTTAGTGTCGCCTCTGCATCCAGATGGGAAGGGTCGGGAATATCCAATTCCTCAAGGTCAGGCAGCTCAGTCATTATTTTTGCCAATCCATATTTTTGGTAAGATATTATGAATCTGGTAATCTATCAGCATAGACAACGTCTGTTTTGAGTTTGTTCTGGCCTCTTATTGTCCTTATCCTGTTGTCATCTATCGTTGCAGTCAAGAGCAGGCAAAGGGCCATGAAGAGAATAAACAAAAAGGTTAATCAATGCCATCAGTGATTCCGCCGAACAATGTGCCAGAAAATTCAACAGAGATTGTGATTATCGGCTCAGGTCTTGCCGGCCTGGCTGCAGGGCAGCTATTACGAGAAGCTGGCCATAATGCACTAATTCTTGACAAGGGCCGCCGTGCGGGCGGGCGCATGTCAACACGGCGGGCAGACGGGTTTCTGTTTAATCATGGTGCCCAGTTTGTGACCGCCCGTTCTGCCGCTTTTAGTGCTGTCTGCGCCCGCGCCGTACAGGCTGGTCAGCTGGCGAAATGGCCTCTTGCCGGACGAGAAGATGCCTTTTCAGGTACACCTGCCATGCGCGGCCTTGCTGAGTTCATGGCAGAGGGCTTGACCATCAGGCAGCAAGCAGATGTAAAGAACATTACAAGACTTAAGCCAATTCCTGGACCATATAGTGGCCCTCTAAAGCTGCAACTAGCAGACGGAACTGTGATCACCTGCCGGCATCTGATTGTTACCTGCCCAGCACCGCAAACTAGCCGACTCCTAAGCGAGGCTGCTCCTGAATTATCAGCCTGCGCCGATCCGGTGATCTATTCCCCCTGCTGGGCAGTGATGGCGGGTTTTCCTGCGCCAATTGACCTGCCCCGCACCCTTATCCAGACGCCAGAAGGGCCGATTAGCTGGGCAACTTATGAGCCTCTTCGGCCAGGGGCAAGCCAGACAGCCGCCGTGACCCTGCAGGCCACAGCTAATTTTTCAAAAACACATCTGGAAGCTGAGCCTGCGGATATCTGTGACCAGCTCTTGGCGGACTTCGCTGAACAGCAAAACATCTCCTTACCTCACCCCTCGTACAGTGCAGCACACAGATGGCGCTATGCCAAGGTTGAACAGGCCTGCCCGCAAGATGAGCTGTTTCATATCTCCGATACGGACAGCAGCATCTTTGTTGCCGGGGACTGGCACCCGGCACAAGGAGATGATGGGCGCTTTGGAAAAGGGACCCGAGCTGAAGATGCGTTTTTATCTGGCCTGCGGGCAGCTAAACAATTGAACGCGCAATTAGCTTAAACTGGTAGAGGTGATAAAGGCGCAGAACTGTTCACACCAGATAATCATAGAATCATAATCATCAACAGAAACGCTATTTGGCATATCCACTAGAAAATTCTTCAAAAATTCTACCAGCGCGATTTGAAAAGCCTGATTTTTGACATCTAGAAAAACAAGTTTGAAGTGATTTATGTCTTGTTCTGATACAACCTGTAATCTGTGCCCAGGGCCAACTCATTATCAAGCAAGATAAGACCACCCGTAAAATGGATTTTGCTGTATCCAAAAACATATATTCCCGAGCAAAACAGGCGACGTATCCATTAAATTACCCTGTGTCTGTTCAGGATATTGTCACTTTTTTGCTGATGGGCTTGCCAAACACGGAAATTGGCAATTTTGTAACATCACAGATGCAGAATAATTAAATTCACTTCTTTTTCGAATTCTATTTACAGAATGCGCAAATCTATCCTGATATATGGCCCCAAAACGCAGTTCTGACTTGACATTACAGGCAGAACAGGTGTATTTCGGGCGCTCATAATGGCCTGCTGACAGAAATCATAATTAGGATTAGCAGTTCAATCTGCGTAATAAGATTTGCAGATGAGAGTATAGTTTGAATTAGGAATAGGATAATCGCCATGTATGCTGTGGTGAAAACAGGCGGAAAACAGTATCGCGTAACCAAGAATGACACCATCCTTGTGGAAAAGCTTGATGCAGATGAGGGCCAGACCGTCACATTGTCGGATGTGATGTTGCTGGGTGACGGCGATAAAGTTACGGTTGGTACCCCTGTTGTTGCTGACGCGTCAGTTGAAGCTCAGGTAGTCAGCCAGACCCGCGGGCCAAAAATCATCATCTTCCGCCGGAAGCGCCGGAAAAATCACCGCCGCACGCAAGGCCATAGACAAGATCTGACGCTCCTGAAGATAACAGATATCAATACATCTGGTAGAAAAGCAGCGCCAACCAAAAAGGCTGCTGCCGAGGCAGAGGCAAAACCAGCAGCTA
>DEBO01000013.1:0-4800 GCA_002348585.1 Alphaproteobacteria bacterium UBA2954
TTTTAATGGAACGGCATCCTTTGGGGTCACAAGCATTTTTTCCATTATCTAATCACGGTTGGATAGTTGTTGTATGTAAGTCAAACAGTTCAGGTGAAAAACCAGATTTAAGTACCATTGAATGTTTTTATGCAAGGGGCGATCAAGGAGTAAGTTACCTAAAAGGTACCTGGCATCATCCATTAATAGTTTTAGAAGCAAGCCAAAAATTTTTGGTTGTTGACAGACAAGGAGATGGGTGCAACCTGAACGAGTTTTCTATTGAAAACTTAGATATCAATATAAGGCCAGATAACTTTTAATCAGTGGATCACAGGTTCAAATCCTATACGGCTCACCACTAAAAACATTGCCAGAAGAGAGATAGTTCGTTAACTTTCACTTCGTGTTTCATATTTTTAGGGAGGATTTAAAATGAATAAGACACTCCGTACGCTAATTGCGAGCGCGGCATTGACCGTGACTGCAAGTAGTGCTTTTTCCACTGAATGTATTGCCCCAGCTGGCGTTGGCGGTGGCTGGGATTTTACATGCCGACAAATCGGCAAAATTATGTTTGACATTGGTGCGGTCGATAAACCTATCCAGGTCACCAATATGTCTGGCGGTGGTGGCGGCCTAGCATTTAACCATGTTGTTGCTGAACGCAACGACGACGACGACCTGATTGTCGCAGCATCTGTTGCAACATCAACACGCCTGGCCCAAAATGCCTATGCCGGCAGGACAGCCGACGAGGTACGTTTTGTTGGTGCGATCGGCATCGATCCAGGTGTAATTGTCGTAGCGGCAGATAGTCCTTACAAGTCTCTTTCAGATCTTCTGAATGCAGTTACTGCTGATCCATCATCGGTCACATTCGCCGGGGGCTCTGCAGTAGGTGGTTTCGACCATATGAAACCATTAATGCTTGCGAACCGTGCGGGATTAAGCGACATAACCAAACTCAAGTATCTTGGTGTTGATGGCGGCGGCGAAGCAATCACACAAACCATCGGTGGATTCACACAAGCGATGTCGGGTGATATGTCAGAGATTGTGGGTTTTATTGCCTCTGGCGATGTGCGTGCACTAGCGGTTCTAACCGAAGAGCGTGTGCCAGGTTTTGAGGATATCCCAACCGCAGTTGAACAGGGTTATGATGTAATTGCTGGCAACTGGCGAGGGCTTTATATCCCGCGAGGCGTTTCAGATGAAACTTTTGATATGTGGGCTGGCAAACTGCAACAGGTAGCGGATTCTCCTGAGTGGGCCGAAGCAATGGCCGCAAATGGTCTGGCTCCGTTCACGATGGTTGGAAGAGACTTCCAAGGTTACGTTGACAATCTTGTGCTCGAAATTCGTCAGATGAGCAAAGACATTGGAGTGATGCAATAATGGCCAGCGACCGGATCTTTGGTCTGGTCATGGCAATCGTCGCGCTGGCATACATTGCCAGCGCCACACAAATCCAGACCAGTTTCTTGTCAGACCCTGTGGGACCAAAAACTTTCCCAATTCTCATAGGAGTGGTATGCGCGATCAGTGCACTATTTATGGTTTTTAAACCTGATCCTGAACCTGACTGGCCTGTTTTGCGCACTTTTGGGGCTATATTCTTTGCCGTAATAGTGCTTGTTACTTATGCATACCTGCTAAAGCCACTGGGGTTTTTGCTACCAACAGCCATCGCTGCTGGAGTGCTGAGCTTTCAGATATCACCTAAAGTTAAAACAGCTGTGTTGTCAGGCCTCGGCCTGTCAATTGGACTGTTCATTCTATTCAAATACGCGCTGGATCTGGGCCTTGTTCCGTTTCCCAAAAGCTGGATGGGATAAATCATGGACGTAATCACAAACCTCGCGATGGGATTTTCCGTCGCACTTTCACCTTACACTTTGATGCTGGCGGTGATCGGCTGTTTCATCGGAACCATAGTGGGCGCTTTGCCAGGGCTTGGGCCATCAAACGGTGTTGCGATCCTGATCCCAATAACTTTTTCACTCGGCCTCGATGCAACTTCTTCGCTGGTACTTATGACGGCAGTTTATTACGGCGCGATGTATGGCGGACGGATTAGCTCTATCTTGCTGAATATCCCAGGTGATGAACCCGCCCTAATGACCACGCTCGATGGCTATCCAATGGCTAAAGCTGGAAAGGCCGGTGACGCGCTTGTGCTATCTGGTGTAGCCTCGTTTTATGGCGCGATGTTTGCCACGCTTGGTCTTATGTTCCTGGCCCCACTATTAGCGCGTATTGCCTATGTTTTTGGCCCTGCCGAGTATTTTGCCCTCTATATGTTAGCTTTTACAACGCTTGGAGGACTTGCCAGCAATAATCAGGCTAAATCGGCGTTGGCAGCCTGTTTGGGCCTAGCGATTGCCATGGTAGGCGTGGATAATTCTAGTGGCATGCCACGCCTTACAGGTGGCAACCTGCATTTGTTTGACGGAATTGACTTCCTCGTGGCTATCGTTGGACTGTTCGCTGTTGCAGAAGTTTTCTTTTTCATCGAAAGCCATGGAAAAAGTTCTTCAATGGGCGTAAAACTGGACAAAGTTCGCATCCCTTGGCGAGACATAATAATGACCCGCTGGACCATGTTCCGCGCGGCAATTGTTGGTTTTATTGCTGGCATTCTCCCGGGCGCAGGAGCCTCATTAGGCAGTTTTTTGGCTTATATGAGTGAAAAATCCATTGCTGGGGAAAAGGGCGGTTTTGGCACAGGTGTGTCTAAAGGTGTCGCAGCACCCGAGGCGGGTAATAACGCTGCAGCGGGGGGAGCTCTAGTGCCAATGCTCACGCTGGGGGTGCCCGGATCAGGTACTACAGCGGTTCTGCTGGCCCTACTAATGACTTTGAATATCACTCCCGGTCCAACACTTTTTACCGAACGCCCAGAAATGGTGTGGGGTTTGATTGCATCATTACTAATTGCAAACGTTGTGTTGTTACTTATGAATGTGCCGATGGTAAAGGTATTTGTAAAGGTGTTGATGGTACCGCCATGGATATTGCTGCCCGGTGTCACGATGGTTTCATTTGTCGGTATTTATTCGCTGACAGGCAGCTACTTCGATCTGCTTTTGATGATAGGTTTTGGCGTACTTGGTTATATACTGCGCAAGCTAGATATTCCAACAGTGCCAGTTATATTAGGTATCCTTTTGGGTGGGCATATGGAAGATGCCTTGCGCCGCGCGATGGTTATTTCCGACGGAGATTACCTTTATCTTCTGTCATCACCCATCGCCATTGTATTATGGATTGCCGCAATTTTAGGCTTCATCGCACCAATGTTCTTGCGTAATATCCTAAGAAAGCCGCAGGCAATCACCGACTAATGCGCGCATCACTAAGAGCCGTCAAGTTTTTGTAAAACGGCATAAACCGGAAGATATCTTGTAATAAAAAGCATACAACCGGATTAAAAAGGGAGAATATGATGCATGCTGGCAGGGCTAGCAAGCTTTCCAGTTTTGGAAAAAAGCGGAAAATGGGCTGGGATGCGTGATGTTACCGCTGCCAACATTACCAGCCATCGGTCTTTCAACTCTTTCACTCGCGGTTGGCGCTGCCGGAGCGTTCCTTGGCTACTTAGTCAATCTCCCGCTCTACATGCTTACGGGACCAGCCATGCTGATTTCGATCCTATCGCTGTTCGGGATGCGCTTTGCTATAGCACCAGGACTTCGCAACATCGCATTCCTGTTTATAGGAATTAGTATTGGGTCTGGGGTAAATCCAGAAGCAGCAACTTTAATGCTCCGGTGGCCGATTGCCTTTGTAGCGTTGGCAATCATGCTAGTACTAGCTATGATCTTGTGCCGTACTTTGTTGGTAAGTGGTTTCGGATTTGGCCAACAAAGTGCGGTTTTGGCATCTGCACCAGGACATCTTAATTTCGTTATAGCTTTAGGCGAAACTTATGGCGTAAATCTAACAAAGGTGACTGTTGTTCAATCAGTACGGGTATTACTGTTAACACTGACGGTTCCAGCGCTTGCGGCGCTGATGGGGTTAGACTTGGCTGAGGGTATAATTCCTGATGGGGATACTCTGGCCGTAGGCTATATCGCGGTATTAGTTGCTCTATCGCTTATAGCCGGTTGGGTGCTGGAGCGGCTTCAGGTTCCTGCGCCGCTCCTAATTGGAGCAATGCTGGTGTCCGCTATTGGACACTTGTCAGATCTTTCTCCCGGCATTCTTGAGCCTAAAGTTACTATGCTTTGTTTAGTGATTATGGGTACCCTAATTGGAACCCGCTTTGGTGGAACAACGCCTGCGATGCTGCTTCGATATGCCGGCAGTGGCGTGGCAGTCACGGTATTGACAACGGTCCTCACTGTCGGATTTTCGGTTCCAGTGGCAATATATTTAAATATGCCTTTGCCCCATGTTTTGGTTGCATTCGCACCTGGCGGGCTGGAGACAATGATCGTCATGGGAGCTGTACTTGGCGCCAACCCAGGCTTCGTTGCCGCCTGCCATGTTGGCAGGCTTTTGATTCTGAGCATACTCATCCCGTTTTTCACCGCGCGAGCACAGGATAAACCTGTACTTGGTTGGCCAAAAAAATGAACTATTCCGATTATGTTCCCTAACAACTAGTACGAAGACACCCTTTTAGGCCATTAGATTTTGCTATAGTAATAGCATCATTATTTTCACAAAAGGTTCTGTATTTATCCAACCCTTTTAGAATTGCCTTTTATTGCAACCAGATCGTCTATCTGGCTTTTTGAGTATCCTAACTCTTCAAGGATTTCCCGACTATGTTGCCCAAGCTCAGGTAAGTCATAACGAATTTCAGTTCGA
>DEBO01000013.1:5192-5345 GCA_002348585.1 Alphaproteobacteria bacterium UBA2954
TAAAGTTATGTCTAGAAGATTTCCTGATTGGTTCAGGTGAGGATCGTCAAAAAGCTCATGTGGTTTTATAATTGGCGCAAATGGTAGCCCTATGCGTTCACATATTGCGATTAAATCTTCTTGAGATATAGAGCTAAACAATTTTTCTAAAAC
>DEBO01000013.1:5722-7003 GCA_002348585.1 Alphaproteobacteria bacterium UBA2954
TGTAGCAAGTGAGGGATCATTCAGTAAATCTTCAAGTTTAAACTCCTCACAAAAAAGTTTCCATTGTTTGTCGCTGACAATACCGATGAATAATTGCTTAGCGTCTTTAGTGGTGAACGTGTCATATACTGCCCAAGCTCTTCGGCTTTCGGGCATCGGTATTGATGGCATGCCTGTGACTGCAAATTGTGACATGTGCTGTGCGACTGCATGGACAGTTGTTTCGTATAGTGCGGCTGTTACTTCTTGCCCTTTCCCGGTAACGGCGCGATTAGCCAATGCAGCTTGTATACCAATAACCCCCCACATCCCACCCATAATGTCAATTACAGATGCTCCAGCCCGTAAAGGTCGGCCCTCGGGTCCTGTCATATATGCAAGACCAGCCATCATTTGCACTACCTCGTCAAGTGCTGTTCGATCTTGGTATGGTCCTTCTAGAAAACCTTTTAAAGAGCAATAAATTAGGCCTGAATTTTTCTTGCTGAGCTCTTTGTAACCAAGCCCAAGCCTCTCCAGCGTACCAGGTCTAAAATTTTCAATTACTACATCTGCGCCAACTGCTAAGCTTTTTGCAGCTTGAAGCCCGTCAGATGATTTCAAATCTAGAGTAATGGAGCGTTTGTTGCGGTTATAAGTGGGGAAGAAGCCGGCGCCATCGTCTTTAAGTCTGCGGGTTGCGTCTCCATTTAGCGGCTCAACCTTTATAACGTCAGCGCCAAGATCTCCTAAGATCATACCACAAGTTGGTCCCATGATCATATGGCAGAATTCGACGACACGGATCCCGTTTAATGACATTTGGAAGTCCTTCCAAAGGTCTGATACTGTTTAATTTGAGCACTTCTCATTTGATCTCTACGAATTCAATATGGATTATTTGAAATTATCATAACATTATTGCTATTATTCACGAATGCCAATTAAATTGAATAATTTCCTAATTTCGATGACACGCTGCACGACAACTGATAAAGTTTAACTATTGTAGGTAAAATTATCGATTATGGATTGAAGCAAGGAGTTTAAGTTATTTCTGATTTACCGAAATATGTCGAAATTTGTGAAGAGGGGCCACGAGAGGGATTCCAGATTGAACCCGGCCCTATATCAACTGAAAAAAAAATAGATCTTATAGACGCTTTATCAAATACCGGTGTGAAAAATATTCAAGTGTGCTCTTTCGTTAATCCGCGTTTAGTACCGGGATGGGCAGACGCCGAAGCGGTCGTAGAGGGGTTTACTGCAACTAAAGGCATAAATTACACTGGGCTGTATTTT
>DEBO01000153.1 GCA_002348585.1 Alphaproteobacteria bacterium UBA2954
AAGCGCAGACTGGCTGTTGCATAGCGGTCGAGGGCCTGTCCTCGCGGGTCAAGGATGAACAGCTCTGCCCCTCGCTGTGCCGCATTTTTAATAAAAGTAGCAGCAACTGGATGGTTTACTGCCGGATTCGCGCCAATAACAATAATTGAATCTGAATATTGGCATTGGGAAAAAGATGCCGTTACAGCCCCTGACCCAATATTTTCCAGCAACGCCGCCACTGATGAGGCATGACACAGTCTTGTGCAGTGATCAACATTATTTGTCTGAAAACAGCTTCGCACGAATTTCTGCACTAAATAAGCTTCTTCATTTGTACCCTTGGCAGACCCGAAGCCGGCAAGGGCAGATGGGCCTTCCGCAGACTTTATTGTTACAAAGCCAGCTGCTGCAGCATCCAGCGCTTCTTCCCAGCTGGCTTCACGGAAATGGGTAAAAGGTGTTGCCGGATCAAACGTGTCTCCAGCAGATTTAGAAACATCTTCTCGTCTTATAAGCGGCACCTGCAGGCGTTCAGAATTATGTATGTAATCAAATCCATAGCGACCTTTCACACACAGTCTGCTCTGGTTTGCCGGTCCATCCCGTCCAGATACAGAGACAATTTTATCATCTCTAACATGAAAGGTGAGTTGACAGCCCACGCCGCAATATGGGCAAACAGATTCAACCTGACGGTCTGGCGTAATTGCCAGTTTTTGCGTCTTATCCAATAAAGCTTTTGGCATTAGTGCGCCTGTTGGACAGGCTTGAACGCATTCGCCGCAGCCTACACAGGTTGATGCGCCCATTTCATCATTAAAATCAAAAATGACATGGGCATTTGCGCCGCGACCAGCCAGCCCAATTACATCATTTACCTGCACCTCGCGGCAAGCCCGCACACAAAGATTACACTGGATACAAGCTTCCATATTCACAGCTATAGCTGGGTGGCTGCTGTCCGGGTGCGGTGTGGCTGTTGTGCGCGCAAAACGACTGTCTGTTACATTCTGTGTCTCAGCATAGGCCCAGAGCTGAGATTTCGGATCAGGGGCTGATGCGCGTGTCGGTTGGTCAGCAACCAGCAGTTCCATCACCATTTTTCGAGCAGTTTGTGCCCGCTTTGACGATGTGGACACAACCATGCCTTCACTGACTTTTCGTTGGCATGAGGCGGCCAGCACCCGCTCACCGTTAATTTCTACCATACAGGCTCGACAATTGCCGTCTGCACGGTAGCCGCTGTCGTCCTTGTAACAGAGATGTGGAATATCAGTTCCAAGTTCGGCTGCAGCCTGCCAGATGGTGTGGCCGGCTTTTGTTGTGACCTGTTCATCATCCAGAGTAAAGGTCACTTTCGTTGATTTAGTTATCTGATCATCCATTATCTATGCCCCTTCGACGGGCGGTTTTGCCTTTGCTGCTAGGCTTTCTTTTTTTCCAACATTCCCTCCCATGATATCCTGGGGGAAATGCTTTATCGCGCTGAGAAGAGGGTTTGGGGCAGCTTGGCCCAACCCGCAGATACTTGCATCAGCCATAGTAGCAGCTAACTCTCCCAGTAAATCTGTGTCTGGGCAAGAGGCGGCCATCAATTCCGCTGCCTTATCTGTTCCTGACCGGCAGGGGGTGCATTGCCCGCAGCTTTCATGGGCAAAGAACCGCATTAGATTTTGCGCTGCCTGCCAGATATTGTCCTGATCGGACAGAATAACCACAGCATGTGAACCGACGAAACAGCCTTCTTCAGCCAGGTTGCCGCCAAAATCAAGTGGAATATCTGCCTTGCTGGAAGGCAGAATGCCGCCTGATGCTCCTCCAGGAAGATAGGCTTTAAAATGATGACCATCAGCCATACCGCCACAGGCGGCGATCAGCTCATTAGCCGTGCTGCCAGCAGCAGCAGTGACCAACCTAGGTTTTTTTACCCGTCCGGAAACAGAATAGGTGCGAAAGCCGGGATGCCCCTCTTTACCTTGCCGATTATACCATTCTGCACCACGTTCAAGTATGTCACGCACCCAGAAAAGAGTTTCAATATTATTGACTAATGTTGGCTGACCGAACAGGCCTGTCTCAGCCACATAAGGCGGACGGTGGCGTGGCAGACCGCGCTTTCCTTCTATGCTCTCGATCATAGCTGATTCCTCACCGCAGATATAAGCGCCAGCCCCGCGTCTCAGCTCAATATCAACATGCGCATCAAGGCCAGCCTTTGTAACTTTTGCCAACTCAGTGTTTAACATCTCGATGATTTCTGGATATTCATCGCGCATATAAATATAGGCTTTATCAATCCCCACGATATGTGCGGCTATCAAAACACCTTCGATCATTCTGTGCGGGTCGGTGGACAAATAATGCCTGTCTTTAAATGTGCCTGGCTCACCCTCATCACCATTCACAGCTAGATTGCGGGGCCCGTCATAGCTTGATACTATCCGCCATTTTCGGCCGGTCGGAAAGCCAGCCCCTCCTAGCCCGCGCAAGGCAGAGGCTTCAAGTTCGGCAAGAAGGCCCTGCCTATCTGCCTTACCTGCAGATAACGCTCTGACTAGCTGATATCCGCCTGCATCGCAATAAGCGTCAAAATCTTTATAACCTTGCAGGGATGTGCGCTGTGCAGGGGTGTCTGCTGTAATTTTAAGAGACTCTGCACGGGCAATTGGAATCAGGTGATGTCCATCTGCTGCTGCCGGGGCTTTGTCGCAGGCCCCAAGACAGGGTGCTGCAACAAACCTCGCGTCTTCAAACTTCATGGCCTGCAACTCTGCCAGCAGGTCGTGACTGCCCTGCAACATGCAAGACAATGATGTGCAGACCCTTATGGTTCGACGCGGCGGCGGTGTCTCACCCTCACTTATCAAATCGAAATGATCGTAAAAACTAGCCACCTCCCAAATTTCGGCCATCGGCAGACGCATTAATTCCGCTAATGCGGCAAGATCTGCAGCAGATAAATAACCTATTTTATCCTGCAGGATATGCAAATATTCGATAAGCCGGTCACGTTGCAGACCCGTTTGCTGAAGATGGGGTTGCAGAACATCTGCAACAACCCGCAACCGGTTGAGATCAACCTGCCGCCCTTTTGGCTTATAACGGCCCTGCCGCTTTGGCGTTTTATCAGGGCTATATGATGATTCTGGCATCTTCAGCGTTTCCCTAACAACAACATAAATTATCAACAGCGCAACATTTCTGGACTTTACTCTCGCCGTACAGTGACCAGAAACAGCATGCCTGTTTTATCGATCTCTGGCCTGTTTTGTCTTTTCTGCGACAAGCTCAGGCGCAATGTGCTCTGCATGGATAAATTGTTTCCCCGCCTCCTCAAATGTAACGGTCACAATCTGACCTATAATGGGCTGAACCTGACCATCTCCCCAGTCTAAGTGTCCTGGATGACGGACAAAATCACCAACTTCAAAATCAAAATTCACCTATTCTTACCCTTCTGCCCTGCCTTACTTTGCTTAGGCAGCCATTTGCCCCAGTCTAGGCGACACGGCGCCAGGTGTCTAATCATGTAGGTGCAGGTATTTGCATTATTTCAGCTACTAAAAAATGAAAGCTAGATAATGGTAGTCCGGGGGCGCTTCTGTTAGTTGGTGTGAATTTAGTGAAAAGAGACGCTATAAACTGACTACAGGTCTCACATGCATGCAAAATTTTGGTTTGTGTAACAGGGGCTTGAAACACTCTCAGGAATCGAGTAACAGAGGGCAAAAGTGATGGTCAGGCTTTGCATGTCACAGGCAATTCTGTGAGTTCAGTTTGTGATTTAGCAACAAAATCGTTGCAAGCTTAGTAAAGGGATAAAAAAATGGGCACGCCAAAATCTTCCACCTCTGTTGATACACCAATCGCAGCCTTACCAGAAGGCTATAAACCATCTGCTAATGAAGATTTCATGAATGATCGGCAGCGTGAATACTTTCGTCAGAAATTATTAGCTTGGCGTGCAGAACTTCTTGATGAAGCTAATCAGACTATAGCCAATTTGTCGACAGAAAGCCTGCATAAACCTGATCATATGGACAGGGCGCAAATAGAAAGCGCCGCCGCACTTGACCTGCGGACACGCGACAGAGAACGCAAATTACTGCAGAAAATCGAATCAGCCTTACGGCGTATTGAAGATGGCACCTTTGGTTATTGCACGGAGACAGATGAGCCGATCAGTCTTGCCCGCCTTGAAGCACGGCCTATCGCCTCTATGTCACTACAGGCACAAGAACAACATGAGCGCATGGAACGTGTCCACCGCGACGATTAGGACTGAAAAGAATATGATTGTGCCAAGAAACGGAAAGTTTTTCCAGTGAGACACAGCTGTTAACTGGATCGAACTGTTTTTTGAGGAATATTCAAACGCCGAATAGAGGATAGCGCTCATTTTTAGGCCATTGTATTCCAGTGTGAAGTTCCCTAAATCCCAGAAAAATCTTTTGCTTTATCACAATAAATTTGAAAAAAAGAACAAAAGAAGAATATTGGAGTTGCAAACAGAACAAAAACAGTACATATAAAATAATTATCTGCATTTTTACTGTTACTTATAGTGATTTTTGTAGATGCAGAGGAGAAAAAACAAGTTCTGAATAATCCGGTGATGGACAGAGCAAACAGACTATGCAAGATGGAGGCTTCGAATGGGCGCAGAACTTTTGGAACTGAAAATGAACGAAACAGATAAGACTAAGGCACTTAATGCTGCCATCGGCCAGATTGAGAAAGCTTTTGGCAAAGGCTCAGTCATGAAGTTGGGCCAAAGGGACAGCGTGGTTGATATTCAGGCAATATCAACAGGGTCCTTGGGCTTGGATATCGCTCTTGGTATAGGTGGATTTCCAAAGGGACGTATCATCGAGATTTACGGTCCTGAATCGTCAGGTAAAACTACACTTGCCCTTCATGCGGTGGCAGAAGCGCAGGCTTCAGGTGGAAATTGTGCATTTGTGGACGCTGAACATGCCCTTGACCCAGCCTATGCGCGCAAACTGGGCGTGAATCTAGATGATTTGTTGATTTCGCAGCCAGATGCCGGTGAGCAGGCTTTGGAAATTGCTGACACGTTGGTGCGATCTGGCGCAATCGATGTTTTGGTTGTTGATTCTGTAGCGGCGCTAGTGCCAAGGGCAGAATTGGAAGGTGAGATGGGCGATCACCATGTTGGTTTGCATGCGCGTCTAATGAGTCAGGCTTTGCGGAAGCTGACCTCATCTATTGCGCGGTCAAACTGTCTGGTGATTTTCATTAATCAGATTCGTTTAAAAATCGGGGTTATGTTTGGAAACCCTGAAACCACAACAGGCGGAAATGCGCTTAAATTCTACGCATCAGTCCGTCTGGATATCCGCCGCATCGGGGCGATCAAGGACAAGGATGATGTGGTTGGTAATCAGACCCGGGTGAAGGTGGTCAAAAACAAAGTGGCGGCTCCGTTCCGTACAGTTGAATTTGATATCATGTATGGAGAGGGCATTTCCAAGACAGGCGAGCTTCTTGATCTTGGTGTTTCCGCTGGTTTGGTTGAAAAATCTGGGTCCTGGTTTTCCTATGGTAACCAGCGGATTGGGCAGGGGCGTGAGAATGCAAAAACATTCATGCAAGAAAATCCAGACATTGCGAATGAATTGGAAACAGCGATCCGTTCAAATGCCGGACTTGTTCAGGAACAGATGATGGACACCAGTATCGCCAATGAAGAAGAGTTAAATAGTTAATGGTCAAGAAGATATCCCTGCCTGCCTGTGTCAGCAGTAGGACAGGCAGGTAAGTCTGGACAAGCGCAAGCGGTTTTGCTTAAAACGGGACAGGTTATGGTCAGTATTTCAGTATTTTTATTGCTGTCCGGCTGACTGACTGTCAAATTCAACAGCACTTATAGACAAGAACCCGCCATGACGTCTGTTTCTGATATTCGATCTGCCTTTCTATCCTTTTTCACCGGACGTGACCATGAGATTGTTGCCTCTAGTCCGCTTGTGCCGCAGAATGATCCAACTTTAATGTTTGCCAATTCGGGCATGGTGCAGTTTAAGAATGTGTTTACGGGGCTTGAACGCCGCCCCTACAGCCGGGCAACAACTTCACAGAAATGTGTGCGGGCGGGTGGTAAGCATAATGATCTTGAAAACGTTGGTTACACCGCACGCCATCACACATTTTTTGAAATGCTCGGGAATTTTTCCTTTGGTGATTATTTTAAGGAAGTTGCGATTGAACAAGCATGGTCGCTAGTTACTGGTGAATTTGGCCTGAACAAGGACAAATTATTAGTCACGGTTTATTCTGAAGATGAGGAAGCAGCTGCACTGTGGCGCAGAATTGCCGGCCTGTCTGATCACAGAATTATCCGTATTGCAACATCAGATAATTTCTGGTCGATGGGTGCAACTGGTCCGTGCGGGCCTTGCTCAGAAATTTTCTATGATCATGGGGATCATATTTCAGGCGGTCCTCCGGGTTCGCCAGATGAAGATGGCGACAGGTTTATTGAGATCTGGAACCTTGTCTTTATGCAGTATGAGCAGACTGAGACAGATCGTCAGAACCTGCCGCGGCCATCTATTGATACCGGCATGGGGCTTGAAAGAATCGCTGCTGTTCTTCAGGGCAAGCATGATAACTATGATATTGACCTGATGCGTGCCTTGATTGAGGCGTCTGCTGATGTGTCTAGCACAGATGCTGATGGTCCGCAGAATACCTCTCACCGCGTAGTTGCTGATCATTTGCGTTCAGCAGGTTTTCTAATTGCTGATGGAGTGCTGCCGTCGAATGAAGGGCGGGGTTATGTCCTTCGGCGGATTATGCGCCGTGCGATGCGACATCTGCACCAGCTGGGCTGTGCGGACCCTGTGATGTATCGTTTGGTGCCGTCGCTTGTCCGTGAAATGGGAGGGCATTACCCTGAACTTGTGCGTGCAGAAACGCTTGTCACTGAAACGCTGCGGCTTGAAGAAACTCGGTTTAAAGAAGCCCTAGCTCGGGGCTTGAAATTGTTGACAACAGAAGTAGAGGGAAAGGCCACTAGAGGGGTTCTTGCCGGCGATACAGCGTTTCGCTTGTATGATACTTATGGCTTTCCGCTTGATTTGACTGAGGATTTTATGCGGGGTTATGGCTGGACGGTTGATGTGGCTGGCTTCGATGCTGCCATGAAAGCACAGAAAGAAACGGCTCGTGCAGCCTGGGCAGGTTCAGGCGGGACAGCAGATGAAAAGATTTTTCTCGAGTTGGCAGATAAAAACGGGCCAACCGAATTTCTTGGTTATACCAATCTGACCTCGGAAGCTGTTGTGGCTGATATACTAAAAAAAGCGCATCCTGTAGATACAGCTAAAGAAGGTGATGAGGTGATTATCTGTGTCAATCAGACACCCTTTTATGGCGAATCAGGTGGCCAGGTTGGTGATACAGGTGTGATGGGATGGACTGATGGCTCTGCTGTGGTCACCAACACTGTCAAGACAGCTGGTTTAGTTTTGCATCATGTCCGGATTTATACAGGGACATTGGCACTGGGACAGGCTGTGTCTTTGAAAGTTGATGCCAGCCGGCGCGCTGGGCTGAGGGCCCATCACAGTGCGACCCATCTGTTGCATGAAGCATTGCGTCAGGTGCTGGGAGATCATGTCGCGCAGAAAGGGTCGTTGGTGACAGATACACGGCTGCGATTCGATTTCTCTCATCCAAAAGCAATGACCAATGAAGAAATTTCTGCTGTTGAGGCGATAGTAAATGAACGTATCCGCATGAACAGTCAAGTCGCTACGAAAATAATGGCCCCTGATGAAGCGGTCAATGAAGGGGCGTTAGCCTTGTTTGGTGAAAAATACGGCGATGAGGTGCGGGTTGTTTCAATGGGTGGGGCGGCAGACCAGGTAGGCCGATCAGCCTGGTCAGTTGAGCTGTGTGGAGGAACACATGTTGAGCAAACAGGTGATATTGCCTTGTTACATGTTATTTCTGAATCGGCAGTGGCTGCGGGTGTACGCCGGATTGAGGCGGCAACACATGCAGCCGGGTTTGCTGGGCTGGTGGCTAATAAAGCGATCCTTTGTGAATTATCAGTCGAGCTAAAAACTCCTCCGGATCAGTTGGCGTCGCGTGTGGCGCAGTTACTGGAGGAGCGTAAGGATCTTGAAAGGGAAGTTACAAAACTTCGGCGTCAGATGGCAACAGGCAGTGGGACAGCAGAAGCTGAACAAATTGGCAATCTGGCTTATATTGCTCGGATATTGCCAAATACTCCGGCAAAGGACTTAAAAGTCATGGCTGATCAGTTCCGGCAAGGGGTAGCCTCATCTGTAATTTGTTTGGTTGCGATAGATGAAAATAAGGCATCCTGTGTGGTTTCTGTCACCGATGATCTGACAGCAACCCATAATGCGGTCGATCTGGTGCGCCTTGCGTCTGCTGCCTTAGGCGGCAAAGGAGGAGGAGGTCGTGCGGATATGGCACAAGCTGGCGGGCCTGAGTCAGGCAAGGCTGATGCTGCTATCGCGGCTGTGCGGGAGGCTTTGGCAGGATAAGCTTAATTTGAAACAACAGCAGGGCAAATGCCAAGCTGAATTGTTGTCTTTTGGGATAAAGTTATGCGCTCTACCCGAGCATTGCTTTTTGCAGTTTCATATCCAACGCATCTAGAAACTCATCTGTGCTCAGATAGCTCTGATCTGGGTTGATCAGGATGGCTAGATCCTTGGTCATCTTGCCTTTTTCAACAGTCTGGATGCAGACTTTTTCTACGGTTTCAGCAAAACGTGCGACTTCTGGCGTGTCGTCAAATTTGGCCCTGTAAGATAGTCCGCGTGTCCAGGCAAAAATAGATGCGATAGGATTGGTAGAGGTTATTTTACCTTGCTGGTGCTGCCGGTAATGACGGGTGACTGTGCCATGTGCGGCTTCTGCCTCAATTGTTCTTCCATCAGGGGTCATCAGCACAGATGTCATAAGCCCTAGTGATCCAAAACCCTGAGCGACGGTGTCAGACTGAACATCGCCATCATAGTTTTTGCAGGCCCAGACAAAACCACCATCCCATTTCATGGCGCAAGCTACCATATCATCTATAAGGCGATGTTCATAAATGATACCTGCTGCTTCAAATCTGTCCTTATATTCAGTGTCAAACACTTCCTGAAACAAATCTTTGAACCGACCGTCATAGACTTTCATGATTGTATTTTTGGTTGAAAGATAAACAGGCCAGCCTAGGTCAAGGCCATAATTCATGCAGGCCCGAGCGAATCCCTTGATGGATTCATCAAGGTTATACATGGCCATGGCCACACCGCCATCTGGGAAGTCATAAACAGTCTCTGTTGTCGCATGGCTGCCATCAGCAGGCTGGAAGGTCAAGGTCAGCGTACCCGGCCCTGACACTTTTATGTCTGTTGCGCGATACTGGTCACCGAAGGCATGGCGGCCAATCACAATTGGCCGGGTCCAGCCAGGGACTAGGCGCGGAACATTACTGCAGATGATCGGCTGACGGAACACAGTACCGCCCAAGATATTCCGGATCGTGCCATTAGGTGATTTATACATCTTTTTCAGGTTAAATTCGTCAACCCGGTCTTCATCAGGGGTAATGGTGGCACATTTGATTCCAACCCCATATTTTTTGACCGCATTCGCTGCATCAATGGTGATCTGGTCATCTGTTGCATCTCTGGCTTCTATGCTAAGGTCAAAATATTTAAGATCAATGTCCAGATAAGGGTTAATCAACTTATTTTTGATTTTCTGCCAGATGATTCGGGTCATCTCATCCCCGTCCATTTCGATTACGGGATTTTTCACTTTGATTTTACTCATCGACTTCCTCAAAATTTTCAGTCAAATCGTTTATTGGTCCGATTGAAGCGAATGGCATTGTGGCACCCGATGGACTGATATTTTTTAAAATTGTGCACTGTTGGTTTACTGTGATTTGACTTCATACGCAAGGTCTTGGAAGTTTCTTATAATATCTTTATCCAGGGGCTTGTTTCTTATCGTCGATCAGGTCAATAAGCTCATCTGGAGAAGCAGCGACATGCATCTCAAACACGCCTTTGGAATGGATGAAGCCAGTCTTGTTAGCATGGTCAATCATATTTAAAAGCGCCTGCCAGAAGCCATCGGTATTCATTACAAATACAGGTGCCTTTAAAAGGCCCAACTGGTTCCATGTCATGACTTCCATCCATTCATCCATGGTGCCTAATCCGCCAGGCAGGACGATAAAACCATCAGCCTCGACATACATTTTTGCCTTCCGCTCATGCATATTTTCTACTACATCCAGCTTTTGTACTTGGTGGTTTCCAACTTCAAGCGATTCCAGGAAATAAGGAATGATGCCATGCACATATCCGCTGGCCTCCAGCGCGCCTCCTGACACTGCCCCCATTAATCCTGTCCGCCCGCCGCCATATATCAGCTTGTGGCCGCGCGCGGCGAGCATACGCCCCACAGTCTCAGCATCATTTATGAATTTTTCTGACGTCCCTTTTGCTGCGCCGCCAAACACACAGAAATTCGCCATAGTTTTCTCTTTCTGACTTAAGTGTTTAACGCAGGCCCTATTTTGCAAGGCAGATTATTGTTAACAGTCGAAGATTAAAATAATTCCTACATTACCGCCACATTTAAAAGGTAATGTTACCATCAGGCAACTAGACCAATAGGGCAAGAGAAGTGCAGATCCAGGTCTTTAATAACCTAAATATATTTGTCAACATACAGTTTCAACTATACGATAAATTGAGAGGATGTTTAAGGCAAGCTTATGCGAGGGGACGGCACATGCGAGTGCTAACTGCTGGGTTGTTAATTATAGGGGGCGGGCTTGCCGCTTTGGCTCTTATCTGGATGTTTTACACAACATCTGATCCTAAATCCTCCTCATCAATTTCTGTAGTCACAGATGAGGCGACAGAAGAACATAAAGAAAACACGACTAAAGGTCAGACAGAAACAACAGAGGGAGCATCTGAATCTGCTGCAAAGCAATCTGATCTGGAAAAACAAGCTAATCCTGATGACACACCTTCTTTAAAGATCGATTTGGTCCGTATAGGCCCTGATGGAACAGCAGTTTTTGCAGGCCAAGGGAGTGCGAATGCAGATGTGGTAATTTTTGAAAAGAATAAAATTTTAGCTCAAACATCTGTGTCGGTGGATGGTGAATGGGTGGCGGTTGCTGAACAACCGCTTACCGCTGGGGAACATTTGATCATCGCTGAGATGAGAACGTCTGATGGCAAGATTTACAGAGCAGATCAGGCGGTAATTGTCGAATTGAGAATATCAGGACAGGATATGCCACTTATTGCCCTTGTGCCAATGACCGAACAGTCTGAGGCGGAATTGATACAGACGCCAAATGCTCTTACCGGCACTCCACAAACACAAATAGGACGGCAGACAGCAGGCACGACGGGCTTAAATGCTGATTTGAAAGCTATTTTGATTGAACCGGTCAGATTGTCAGTGATGACATTAAGCTGGGCTGATCAGGACATTCTTTTCATTAAAGGGACGTCAAATGGTGGAGAGGCTGTGCGCGGAATGCTGAACGACCGTGTTTTTATTGCCAATCATGACAAGGACAGCGGCGACTGGACAGCCCGCATTTCTCTTCGCGGATTGAAGG
>DEBO01000061.1 GCA_002348585.1 Alphaproteobacteria bacterium UBA2954
GCAGGTGAAATTGCTGTTTCAGAAGGTGCGAGCATGGCCAGTGCAGATCATTTTGAGATGACAGTGACTGGACGTGGTGGTCATGCTGCGATGCCACATCAGGCCATCGATCCAGTCCTGGCGGCCGCACATATTGTGCAGGCCCTCCAGATACTGGTCTCCCGACACACGAACCCGCAGGATTCCTCTGTTTTGTCGATCACCACAATTCATGGTGGCAGCGCGTTTAACGTCATTCCTGATGAGGTCATATTAGGCGGGACAGTTCGCGCCTTCCGCCCGGAAACACGAGCCAGGTTAGAACAATCGCTTCGCGATGTGTCCAAGCTTACCGCTGAGGCGCATGGCTGTACAGTTGCGCTTGACTGGCGGCAAGGTTATCCGCCAACAGTTAACCATGAGGCAGAGGCCATGCGGGCTGCGAATGTGGCTCGGGCCGTCGTGGGAGCAGAACGCGTCCATATGAACCCGGAACCCTCTATGGGTGCGGAAGATTTTGCCTTTATGCTGGAAGCAAAGCCAGGCGCCTATATCTGGTTGGGCGCAGGGGAAGCTGAAGCCGGCAGAATGCTGCATAACACTGGTTATGATTTCAATGATGAAATCCTGCCAACAGGAACCAGCTATTGGGCAACTCTTGTTGAAAGCGAACTTGCCGTAAAATAGATTTGTTATCCTGAATAGTTCAAACATGGCCAGCTTTGTGCTGGACAGCTTAAGAAAGACTAAAAATGCCTGCTGATAAACAAACAGACCAGCGCAGATGGCGGACAGGTGTAGCTGTACTGTTTGCTATGACCAGCCTCATTGTGATCGCTCTCAGCAGTTATGTCGTCTGGTATCAGATGGGACAGATTGCCCTTGGCCTGCATGGCTGGATTGCACTCATTGCCGGTTCAGTTGGCATGGTGGTCCTGGGAGGCGGCCTGATGGCGTTAAGCTTTTATTCTGCCCGCTCTGGTCATGATGAAGCGGCCTGGCAGGACCCAGATGACGATCTCAGCTGACTTGATCTTTACACTGAATAATCCCGATCTTGTGCTATTTTTTGTAAACGTCTGATGTTTAGTCCAGAACAGGTCTGTTTTCTGAACTTGACAATGTTCTTGTTTTGTTCTAATTTAATTAACCCTTTTGAATAGATGATTCGGATATAAATCGGATGAGTGATGACAGCGTGAGGGGGGTCATGCTCAGGCTACAGATCATGCAGACAACATATTTTAAATCTTCTGTTTCAGACGGGTCGGTGAAAGGGTCTTCTGATTTGATTCAGGGTCGCAGGGGCGGATATATTTCCTCCTCATCCAAAGCTAGCCGGTTTTCTGAACTGAAAACGCAAATCAGGCAGGCTGACACAGCCCGGTCTTTCCCAACTCTTCAGATAAAGGTGGACCGGTTTGACATAGCTTTATCAGGAGGACTGCGGTTTGGTCATGTGCATCTGATGACAGGCCGGTCGTTTGATGGGGCAGCAACAGGTTTTGTGCTGGCCTTGCTGCGATTGATGATGGATCAGGACACCCTCTCACCTGTGGTCTGGTGCAGTCCCAGCCATGCTGGCCATGCTGGCCACATACTGGCATCTGCCCTGCCTGCATTAGGGGTGTCCCCATCACGGTTTATTTTTGTTCATGAACAGCACCCTAAACGGCTGATGGGGGCGTTTGAAGAGGTTCTGCAGACCAGGGGTGTTCTGGCGGTTGTAGGTGAGTATGGCTTGTTTGCGCGAAGTGCAGATACATGGCAACGCTGGGTCCGCCGCACACGTTTGGCTGCCAAGACAGGCGGGACAATGGGGCTTTTGCTGGGGCCTCCTGCCCCTGTTTCAGGTTTTGAGACGGGCTGGCATATCACGACAGCGTTAGCTGATCTGTTTGCCGAAAGGGAAGGGCTGCAAACAGACTGGCGGCCATACTGGTCGGTTCAACTGACCTACAGCCGGCAGGGGACACCTTGTGCAGATAAGCTTGTCTATGATGGTCTGACTGGCCGGCTGCAGTCAGCTATCAGCCGGCCAGATAAGGATGGTCAGGCCAGCCAGCTGCGCGTTTCAAAGCCGGCTCTGCTTGCGTCTATTTCAGCGTAAGACATGGGTGTGCTTATATCATGAAAGCAGGGCAATGGGTGTATCTGGTGATGATCGGCAAATAATTTATCTACATCTGCCATGTTTGCCGATCCAGCGCATGGCACGGGTGCAGGGTTGGTCATTGGAGGAAAAAGTAGGCCTATATCAGCGTGAAAAAGGAGCAGATAGGCTGGTTTATCTGTCTTCTGAAGCCCGGGCAGACGGGGTTCAGGCCGGATTATCTGTGGCTGATGCGCGGGCCCGGCATCCTGATATGTGCTTTGCGCCAGTTGACCAAAATGCAGATCAGGCCCTGTTGACAGCGTTTGCACGATGGGCGTTTCGGTACAGCCCTGTCACTGGTATTGATGCCGACGGTTTGGGGATTTGGATTGAGGCAACAGGGGCCAGCCATCTGTTTGCCCATGCTACAGACTTTGATAATATAGACGCTGATGATACGGATAGTGGGCTGAAAGCGATGTGTGCTGATCTGTATCGTCAGATCAGCCAAACAGGCTTGCGTGCATCGATTGCCAGCGCGTCAACTTTTGGGGCGGCTTTTGCACTGGCACATTACCATCGGGATGTATCTGCCCAGCCGGTACATGCACCTGCGCGCCGTTCCCGGATGCGGGAGGCTCTTGCTGACCTACCGCTAGCAGCCTTGCGCTTGCCGCTAGATATATTACATGCGCTCAGCCAGGCAGGCTTGCGGCAAATCAGCCATCTGTATCCGCTTGGCCGGGCGGATCTGACGGCTCGGTTTGGCCCGGATATTGTTCTGCGTTACAGCCAGCTTTTTGGGGATCAGCCTGACAACCAGATACCAGTTCAGGCGGTCCAGCCTGTGTCTGTCACAAAGATCTGGGCAGAACCGGTCATGGGCTATGAGGCCTTATGTCATATGGTCAGTCAACTGACAGCAGAAATGGCAGAGAGGTTGCTTGATGCTGAACTGGCCGCCCGGTCTTTTGAGCTGGGCTGGCAGCGCACAGATGGTCAGGTCAGCTGTTTGCTTTTCCGCTTGTCACGGCCGGGTCGGCGTGAACAGACCTTACAACGGTTGATAGCAGGGGCAGCTGAAAAAATTGATGCGGAATTTGGTGTGGAATACAGCTGGATACAGGCGCATGAACTGACGGTTGATGTTCCTGTGACGGCTCTTCTGGGGACAGATCAAGACAGTCTGCAGGCAAGTCAGGTCAGTGATATGGTTGATATCTTGGCTGCCCGGCTGGGGCCGGACAAGGTTCAGCGTGTTGTCAGCCAATCAGACTGGCATATCGCTGACAGCCAGGCCTATCAGCCGGTTGCAGATGTAACAGATAAAACAGGTCAGTGGTCTATGCCTGTTTTGGCTGGTTTGGCATCGCCGCGTCCGGTCCGTCTGCTGGATAGGCCCGAACCGGTAAAAGTTGTGGCAATGATGCCGGATCATCCGCCAGCAATGATCCGCTGGCGGCATCATAACTGGACAGTATTGCGGGCAACAGGCCCTGAACGGGTTGGCCCCCGCTGGTGGGATCCGAACAGGACAGACAAATTATCACGTGATTACTACCGGGTTGAGGTTGAAGATGGCCGCCGGTTATGGCTGTGCCGTGAAGGCCTTGTTGAACGCGGTGATGAGATCAGTTGGTTTATATATGGGCTGTTCAGCTGATGGTAGACAAGATGATGTACAGGCCGAAAGCTGTTCTAGGCTGTCAGACGAATTTCAGCTTTTTGTCTGGCGCCTCACATCCTGAAGAGTTGGTTGCTCATGCTCATCTTCTGGGTTGGCAGGCTGTGGGCATTGCCGACAGATTCAGCTGTGGCGGGCTGGTGCGTGCGCATATGGCAATAAAGGATATTGCGGCTCAGAACAATCCGGACCAGAAGCCTGTCCCCAGCCTGTCTCTTGATAAGCTGATTTGTGGGGTAGGTGTCAGCCTTCATAATGGCGGCGATATTTTATGTTACGCCCGCACTCTGGATGGCTACTATAGCTTGTGTCAGTGGTTGAGCTCAGCGATGATGCGATCAGGTCATAATAACCGCGCTTTGCCGAATATGCATACCAGTGATTTGGGGCGGCTGTCTTCTGATGTGATTGTGATTACGCTGCCGCCCGTTCTGGCGGATACAGATTATCGTGAACAGGCCCGCACAATTAGGCTGTTTGCTCCGGGTGATGTGTATGTTGGCGGTTATCTGATGCGTGATGGCTGTGATGAAGAACGTCTTTATCGCCTCAGCCAGGAAGCAGCGGCAGATAATTTAGGATTTGTTGCGCTTGGGCATGTTTTATATCATCGTCCTGACCG
>DEBO01000118.1:0-1575 GCA_002348585.1 Alphaproteobacteria bacterium UBA2954
CAATTTTTTCTGTCGTTGATGCCAACCGAGGAGAAATAACAAGGGAAGAGATGCTAAATAGCGGTAGAACATTATCACAAAGAAGGAGACGTCACCGGAAATTTGCTTAACCAGGGCTGAAATGCCCATTCCGATGATAATTTCACTGAAAAGAAACATCATCCCTAAAGACACGTTTTGTTCAGGTGGTGGCCCGGCATGGTTGTCTGGCATTTTTTATCCTAATGATAATTTGCTGTTTTAGGTTTTTAGACTAGCTGTTCATAGACCAAGCATACACCGCATGATAGTTTATAAGTAAGATCAAACGAACTCACAAATTAGTTTTAGGCGCAGGAAAATGACAACATTTACTCATTGGCGATTTCACATTGATCAGCAAGATATCGGTTGTCTGGAACTGGATGTTGCTGGCAGTTCAGTCAATATTCTTCAACGTGAGGTAATGAGGGAATGGGCAGAGATTATGGACAACCTCATTAAGGCTGAAGAGCTTGCCGGTCTTTGTTTGTTATCCGGAAAGAAACGAGGGTTTATTTATGGGGCAGATATTGCTGAATTTGATGAGTTAAAAACAAAAGCAGATGTGCACGAATCGATAGAATTAGCAGACACAATCTTAAGCGGGATTGAAGCGCTTGATTGTCCAACAGTCTGTGGAATTGACGGAGTTGCTGTTGGTGGTGGGCTTGAGGTTGCTTTGGCCTTTGACCGTATTGTAGTTACATCATCAGCAGAAACGAAGTTAGGTTTTCCAGAAATTCATCTGGGTATCATGCCGGGTTATGGGGGTACCGGCCGGGCAATGCGGCGAATAAAAGCCAAAAATGTTTTAGATATGGTGTTATCGGGTCGTCTTCTATCTGCTGATGAGGCCAAGACCATTGGTTTGGTTGATAAGGTGGTGAAAGATGCAACTTCGTTGCGCAAGGCTGTAGCTGATGAGCTGAGCCACCCAGCAGTGCCAGACATAATACAGACAGATAGTGATGTAAAACAAGCTGTTATACAGGCCAAAGATAACATCTTATCGCGCTTTCACAGGGAACAAAACCCAGCTCCTTTTCTGATTTGCGAACACTTTCATGAATCTGGAGCCGACTGGCGCGCTCTTGTTAAATCCGAACGCAATCGGTTTTCACAAATGTTGCTTGGTGAGGCCAGTCACCACCTAAGACGAGTGTTTTTGCTTAATGAAATGGTTCGAAAATCAGCTCGTGGTGACAGTCAGATCAAAACTGTTCACGTAATAGGGGCAGGCACCATGGGTGCTGATATCGCGGCTGTTGCAGCGATGTCTGGTTTTCAGACTAGCTTGAGCGATATTGATGCAGAGGCTGTCCATGGGGCGGTTACGCGTGCAGGAAAATTGTTTGAACGGCGATTAAAGACAGAAGAAAAAGTTAAGTCAGCATTAAAGCGACTTACAGCTGATCTAGAAGGCAAGGCAATTGCTAAAGCTGATATAATCATTGAAGCGGTTGCAGAGCGGCTTTCCGTCAAACGGGCTGTTTTCAGTGCAGTTGAGGTAGATGCAAAGCCGGATGCTATTCTGGCTACCAACACATCCTCAAT
>DEBO01000118.1:1959-4858 GCA_002348585.1 Alphaproteobacteria bacterium UBA2954
CTTCATTTCTTTAATCCTGTAACAGTGCTGCCACTGGTTGAGGTTATTGCTGGGTCCTCTTCAACCCAGACCTCCATCACCAGGGCGATGCAGTTTGCAGGGCAATTGAAAAAAATGCCGGTAAAGGTCAAATCTGTTAAAGGCTTCTTGGTTAACCGAGCTCTCTTGCCTTATTTGTTTGAAGCGATTGAGGTCATGGTTTCTGGTGAAGCACAAGACAAGCTGGACCAAGCGCTGATCCGGTTTGGCATGCCTATGGGGCCAATAGAATTATGTGATCAGATAGGGCTGGATGTTTGTTTTGATGTAGGTCAGGTTCTGGGCATGCCAGATATAGCCTCTCAAGCCTTAAAGACTAAAGTGGATGCGGGGCAATTAGGCCGCAAATCAGGGTCTGGCTTTTATAAGTGGGATGATAAAAAGGCCGTGCGGCCTCGGTCTGATTATCCGCCAGCTGAGTTAGATGAGATTGCTGCAGATTTATTGGCTCCTATGATAGAGAAATGCAGATCTGCAGTCGCTGATGGCATTGTGGATTCCGCTGATCATGCTGATATCGGCTGCATCCTAGGAATTGGGTTTCCCACCTACCGAGGTGGACCATTGGGCTGGGCAGATTATTCTAGGGTATGAGTTGTCAAACTTGCGTATCGATAATCACAGCGATTCCTTGGCCGCCACCAATACACATAGTTGCGAGGCCATATCGGCCTCCAGTGCGGTGAAGCTCAAAAATCAGTTTGGTCATGAGAATAGCGCCGGTAGCGCCAACAGGATGTCCAAGGGCAATTGCCCCGCCATTTGGATTCACAATATCTGATGGCAACCCCAGTTCTTTTGAAACAGCGCAGGCTTGAGCTGCAAAGGCTTCATTGCTTTCCACTATGTCAATTTGGCTTACCTTTAAACCAGCTCGTTCAAGTGCCATTTTCGATGCGGGTACTGGGCCCATTCCCATGATCCGAGGCGCAACACCGCCAAATCCGTAGCTAACAATTTTTGCCAGTGGGGATTTGTTGGATTTTTCAACCTTTTCAGCATTTCCGAGAATGAGCGCTGCTGCACCATCATTGATGCCAGATGAATTTCCTGCTGTAACCTGACCCTCTTTATCAAAAGCTGGGCGTAAGCTGGCTAGCCCATCTGCTGTTGTTTCTCCTCTGACATGCTCATCGGTGTCGAATGCAAACTCTTCACGTTTGTTTGTTATCTTGACTGGTGTGATTTGGTCCTTGAAATAGCCCTTTTCAATGGCATTTGCAGCGCGCGTTTGGCTCGTCAATGCAAAGGCATCCATATCTGCTCGTGTGACGTTATAATCTTTGGCTACATTCTCGGCTGTAATGCCCATATGGCCTAGTCCAAAGGGATCATGCAACGCGCCAAGCATCATGTCTGTCATTTCAGTGTGTCCAAGGCGCGCTCCCCACCGCATAGCAGGGACATGATACCCCCCCAGACTCATGACTTCAGTCCCACCTGCGACAGCTGCTGCGGCATCGCCTAACTGAACTAGTTGCGTGGCACTAACAATTGCCTGTAAACCACTGCCGCATAAGCGGTTTACGGTCAGCGCTGGTGAGCTATCGGCCATACCAGCTCCGATGGTAATGCATCGTGAGATATACATATCACGCGCTTCTGTATGTATGACGTTTCCATAGACGCCATGGTCTATCTCATCAGTAGCTAGTCCGGAACGGTCTATGGCTTCACTTGTAACAGCAATTCCTATATCGATAGGAGATTTGTCTTTTAGGCTTCCACCAAACCCCCCAATAGCTGTCCGTGTGGCGGACATAATAAAGACGTCGTGCATACTTTTTTCCTCTACTATCTAGTCAATTTCGGCTTTGTGAACATTGTGAATGACAGCCTTGGTCATCTCTTTCAGGCCCATATCCCCGCCAAATTCCATCGGCCTAAGCTCGCCTGCCGCAAAACCATCTTCAATCGCTTTGTCTATCAGTCTTGTCGCTGTGATTAGCTTTTCATTATCTGATTTATACCCAAGCCAGTCTAGCATTAATCCACCGCTTAATATTGCTGCCAGCGGGTTCGCCTTATCCTGACCCATGATATCTGGTGCACTGCCATGGGCTGGCTGAAATAGACAGTGGTCATCACCTATTTCCGCTGAAGCGGCCATCCCCATACCGCCGACCAGACCGCCTGATAAATCTGATAGAATATCCCCAAACATATTTTCCATCACCAGAACATCAAAATCCCAGGGTTTCTTGACCAAATCGAGAGCCTGCGCATCAACGTAATTGTATCGGGTTGTGATGTGTGGGAAATTAGCCGCACGTTCATCAAAAATCTGTCGGAAAAAGGCAAAGGCCTTAAACACGTTGGCTTTATCGACGCATGTCACCTCACCCTTTTTACCCCGTGCTTTTCGGCGTTCAGCTACAGTAAAGGCAAAGTCACAAAGTCGCTCGGTAACAGAACGTGTCAGCCTGAGCGTCTCACACGCCTCATCTGCATTTGTCCTTGGGCTTCGATTATGAACAGCAGCAGTATAAAAAAGACCTTCTGTAGATTCTCGAATAATTACCAGATCAAGCGCTGTGGCGCGGCAATCACTTAGAGCTAGGGGAGCCCCTTTATAGGCGCGAACAGGGCGGAGGCCTGCATAAAGCTCGAACTGCTCACGCAGACGCAGATGCGGCGCAATCTCTGTTCCATCTTTTGCACGGACTGTTGGTAGGCCGATCGCACCAAGGTAAATGGCATCTGCTTGACCTGCTCGCAACTCAGCGTTTGCTTCTATATCCTTTTCAGTGACACTATAATAGCCTGCGCCGGCCATCAGCGTTGTATAGGATAAATGATAGCCATTAATGCGTCTCTGCACAGCATCGAGTACGGCAAGTGTCGCTTCTGTTACCTCAGT
>DEBO01000138.1:0-227 GCA_002348585.1 Alphaproteobacteria bacterium UBA2954
GGCCTAATCACGATTAAAACACCTGCAAACCCAACAAAAATGGCAATAATCCGCGGTAGTCCTATTCTTTCTTTTAAAAAAACAACTGCCATAATTGTCAGCACTAGGGGTGATGTCTGCATTATAGCTGTAACAACCGATAACGCTGAATTAGACAATGCAATCACAAGAGCAAGACCACCAATCGTTTCACTTACGCACCTGAACAAGGTGGCTTTATGAATATA
>DEBO01000138.1:621-6096 GCA_002348585.1 Alphaproteobacteria bacterium UBA2954
CAGCGGTACCTAGTCCAAACACGATAAGGACTTGCCCAACCTGAAAGCTCGGCGAGAGTAACTTGATGAATACATCCACACAGGTAAATAAAAATACACCCGTAATAGTGAGCACCATAGCCCTATAGAATGATAGTTGAGTTACAAGCAAAGCCCCTACTTTCATTAATTAAAATGGTCCACTAAATCTGACTGAGAATATCCTGCCCCTGCATATTAAGAAAATGAAGCAGATCAATAAAAACCCAATTCTCAGCAAGCTTATCGCCTTTACGGCGGTAGATATCAACAACACGCATATCCGCATAATCATGATAAGGCGGCATTCCCATGTAACCACCCGTTGGTTTTAAGCTGAGATTTGGCCAGCCAAAAAATCCTCCATAATTTCCCTCTGCCATACGACAGATGTGACCATTAAAACGCCTACCCTCATTCTGGGTTCTAAACGGTCTTTGATGCTGCTGAATATATCTGTCGATTGTATAGGTAGCGCCTATCCCTGTTGGGCCCCACCAGAGCATATCCTCGTGCCAGCACTGGCGTAGCTCCTCTTCAGGTGTTGCATACTGACCTTCATTTATATCTGCGATCATGCGATTGATCAGGTCTAATGTTGCCTTGCCGTCTTTTCTGTCATGGTCTGTAAAGAGCAAGCCATCATGCGTTTCTGGGCCGGGCTGTATGAGATGTATCCCTGCCTGTTTTATGATGGGGTTCAGTCCCACCTGTGCCATCAGATGCAAAAGGTCAATAAACAGGGCTGTTTCAATGATCTGGCTTTCTTTAATTTTATGAAATTCAGCATATCGTACCATGACAATTTTTTGATGAGGTAGAATGCCAATAAAGGGCTGATCAAACAAGCCCATGAAATGCCCCATTGAAGCCACCCAGACAGAGTTGAAGTCATCAATCTGATTGTGCCCGGCAAAGAATATATCTTGTCGGCGCTGAACAGCTGTAAAGGCTGTCTGAAAAGGTCGGTAAAATACATCGATTACAGAATCAAAGCCGATCTGTTCGTGAAACGGATGCATGCCTCGCCAAAGGTAATTATCTGCCATACAGTCAGCGAAGCAAGCAGGTAAGCTGTCTTCTGCAGCCCTGTCTATTGATTTTTGCCAGTTTAAGACGAGGGTTTTAGCCTGCTGCAGTTCATCATTTTCACGGACAGTCATGTAGAAATCCATTCTTGTTTTTTGATTTAGAGGGTCGGCATAAAATAAGGCTTGTCAAAAGATTACTTCTTCTCCTAACATTTTTGCATAGGTATGCAAAATCTGTTTTGCAAAGTGGGGACTCAACCAACAATGGCATCAATAGAGCTTAAAAATATCAATAAGCAATGGGGCCAGTTCGTTGCTGTTGATGATTTTAATCTGACCATTTCAGATAATGAATTTTTAGTTTTGCTTGGCCCATCTGGCTGCGGGAAAACCACAACCATGCGGATGATTGCAGGGCTTGAGGACGCCAGCTCCGGAGATATTTTCATTGATGGAAAACGGGTCAATGGTCTGGAGCCTAAAGATCGAGATGTGGCAATGGTCTTCCAGTCTTATGGCCTATATCCAAACATGAATGTATATGAGAATATCCGCTTTCCACTGAAAGTCAGAAAAATTGACCAAAGCATCCATGATGAACGGGTAAAGCGGGCTTCTGCAATGGTTGAGCTGGGTGAATTTCTGCATCGCAAACCAGCTGAATTGTCTGGAGGTCAGCGTCAGCGTGTCGCGCTGGCACGAGCAATTGTGCGTGAACCAAACGTCTTTTTGATGGACGAACCGCTGTCTAATCTTGATGCGAAACTACGCGTATCAACACGTGCACAAATTAAACACCTGCAGCATGAACTGAAAGTCACTACAATTTATGTCACACACGACCAGATTGAGGCAATGACCCTTGCTGACCGTGTTGTGGTTATGAATAAGGGCTTGATCCAGCAGATTGGCACACCAACGGAAATTTATGACCGACCAGCCAATTTATTTGTAGCTGGCTTTATTGGAAATCCTGCAATGAACCTGATTCAAGGCCATGTAAAGGCAGGTTGTTTTGTTGCTGACAACATATCTGTTAAAGGCCTTAGTCTGAAAGACGGACCTATCACATTAGGATTCAGAGCAGAGGATGCAACGTTAACTAACAAGTCTGCTAAGGGACAAATTAAAGCGCCGACTTATGCCATGGAATTACTTGGCGATGCCACAATGGTGACAGTTAAAGCTGGCAACACACTTGTTGCGGTTAAGGCGCGCAAAGAATTCCGCACAGAAATTGGACGCGAAGTGAGTATCTCTGTGCCGGAAGCAAGCTGTCATCTGTTTGACAGCCAAACAGGTGAAAGAAAATGAGTCCATTCAAGCATCTTTTTAAAAGGTAAAGGTGCATAACAACGAAAGCTTTTGAAAAAAGGAGAAGCGTAAATGAATCAAAAAAGTATTTTAGTTGTCCTAGGAGCGCTGCTTGTTGGCGTTGTTGGATATTTTATAATGTTGTCTCAAAAAGAAACTGTTCAGGTTGACAAAGTTGCAGGTTGTGTAATTGGTGACCGGGTAAGTATTGTAGGAAACGAATTTCCTGCAATACAGACGGTTGGCAAAGGTGCTCAGGCTTGTAATGGTGCAGAAGTTACAACTAACCTTACAGCTGACCACCAGAAAATTAACGTTGCTGGCATGAGCGGTAATCCCGCTGAATATACATCAGCAATTATTGCTAATTCATCTATTGTTGCTCTGATGAATAATGATGTGATCAGGCCATTAGATAATTTGGTTGCCAAATACGGAAAAGACCTAAAGAAGAATCAACTTATTACTATAGATGGCAAAGTCATGGCTGTGGCTTTCATGGCAAATGCACAGCATTTAGTTTACCGAGAAGATGTGCTGAAAAAAATTGGCGTAGAGCCGCCAAAAACCTACGAAGATATGCTTGAGGCCGCAGAGAAAATTCGTAGTGCTGGCATTATGCAAAATCCTGTTGGTGGCGCTTACAAGGCAGGTTGGAACTTAGCACAAGAATTCAACAATATGTTTCTTGGCTATGGCGGAAGCCATTTTAAATCGGGGTCTGCCCAGCCAAATGTGAGTTCAGATGCTGGTGTCAAAGCCCTCGAAATGATGAAGGCTTTGTCAGGTTATATGAACCCTGACTTCCTAACCCATGATAGTAACGCGACTAACGCTGAATTTCGCGCAGGTAATGTCGCCATCATGAATATGTGGGGCAGCCGAGCAGCAACATTAGTCGATGCTGATGGCGTTAGCGATGAAGTGAAAAATGGCATGAATATCGCTGGGCCAATGACTGTTGGCGGCGGCAGCATACCAGCTTCTACATTATGGTGGGATGGCTGGACGGTCAGCAAAAACATTAGCGAAACAGAAGCAGAATCAACGTTTGTCGCAATGATGAACGCGATAGATCCTGCAATTCTTAAAGATGAGGACATTCGCAAACAAGCTGTGTGGCTAATCGACGGTTATACGCCGACAGATGCGGCACGTGGCGTTTTTGCTGCTGCTCAGGCAAATACTATTCCTTATCCAATGTTGCCATACATGGGTCTATTGCATACCGCCCTTGGTGCCGAGCTGTCTGACTTTATGCAGGGCAAAGAAACTGCAGCACAGGCATTGGCCGATGTAGAAGCAGCATATATTGCAGCTGCAAAAGAAAAAGGCTTCCTGTAGGAAGCTGAAGCGTTTCAGGAAGGGGATTATCCCCTTCCTGTTGACCTTACCAGATACGTGCTATGAAACATTCAACCTTCTTCTGGTTCTTTTTACCAACAGGTCTAGCAATGCTTTTATTCATTGCTTTTCCGCTGGTTTCGGTCGTGCTTCAATCTGTTCACATACCGCACGAAGCCGCACTTGTCACAGTAGAAAACTGTGGGCCATTCGGCTGTAAAAAAGAAACCATCATTGATCACAGTCTTTCTGCTGCTGAGCCTCTTGGTCGGTTTGTTGGACTGGATATTTATTTTGACCGAGCCCACCTAGCTGTAGTTGAGGTGAGACAAGCATGGGAAGCAACCGATAGCTGGTTTGCATTTTTCCAGACCATCGGTAATTTTCCATTTTACCGATCAATGGCATTCACCCTCACCTTTACCTTTACCGTTACACCAGTGCTAATTGTGTTAGGCCTAATGATTGCCCTTGGGGTTAATGCTTTAAGCGAACGAATTAAAGGCCTTGTTATTTTTGTTTCTCTTCTGCCAATGATTGTAACACCCCTGATCGGCTCTCTCATCCTGTTCTGGATGATTGATAGCCGCGGCATTCTAGGCAATGCGATTCAATGGCTGGCAGCTGACCCTGATTTATCACTTAAAGCCTCAACAGGCCTAACCTGGATCATGTTAATTATCTATGGAGTCTGGCATTCTGCACCTTTCGCCTTTGTTGTATTTTATGCAGGCCTGCAAACCTTGCCAATGGACCAAATTGAGTCGGCGCGGATCGATGGAGCCAGCCGGTGGCAACAAGTCCGTTATGTAATCATCCCTCATCTGATGCCCCTGATTACCTTTGTTGCTCTAATCCAACTAATGGATAATTTTAGAGTGTTTGAGCCAATTGTTGGCTTTAATGCAGAAGCGCATGCGCAATCCCTTAGTTGGATTATTTTTAATGATCTAGGTGGCGAAACCCGACAGTTATCAGCTGCAGCAACCTCATCAGTATTGACCATCATTGGTGTAGCTATTCTGCTGTCACCTGTATTGTGGCGCACTTGGCAGGATTTTAAGGGGAAAATGTGATGAGCAGCATCGCCAACCGTTATCCTGTTCATCTGAAAGCCATTATTTATGCCTTCATTGCGTTATGGGTTGTTATGGCTGCCTTTCCATTTTTTTGGACATTGTGGGGGTCCTTCAAGGTAGAGCTAGATTTCTTTTCCATCGCTGACTGGACTAACGCGCTGACGGGCAAAAATACCTTTGATACATATGGATCCTCTTTCACTAAAACAGGTTATAGAGGAGCTTGGATTCAGGAAGAATTCTGGCGCGCAGCTATAAACACCTCAATTGTCTGTTTTTTTGTTGTCTGCACATCTCTGACCATTGGCACATTGGGTGGATATGCTCTTTCACGTTCAGGGTACCGTTATACATTTTGGTTGTTGATCACGGCTCTAATGTTTAGGGCGTTGCCTCCTATCACTCTTGTTTCAGGTTATCTATTGCCTTTTTTTGAATGGAATGTATGGGGCATACTGCCCACGACGATCATTGTGCTGGTGGCAATCAACCAGCCTTTCACCTTATGGATGCTCCATTCATTTTTTCAAAGCATTCCCAAAGAGCTGGATGAAAGTGCAAAAGTTGACGGCTGTACTCAGTTCCAGGCCTTTAGATTTGTTATTATCCCCGTGATGTGGCCAGGGGTCATTACCACTGGCCTGTTCTCATTTCTGCTGGCCTACAATGATTTTGCCGTAACCTCAATG
>DEBO01000085.1 GCA_002348585.1 Alphaproteobacteria bacterium UBA2954
CGTATGCGTCAGTTTCATCAATTCGGGTGCGAGCTCATAGGATTAACCAGCCCACTTGCAGACGCTGAAATTATCTCACTCGGCGCTGCAATTTTATCTGAGCTTAAGGTTCTGCCGCATACAAAACTGCATTTGAATTCCTTAGGGGATCAGGAAAGCCGTCTGGCCTATCGGCAAGCCCTGATAGAATATCTGGCACAGTATCGAAGCAGCTTGTCTGAGGATAGCCAGCGGCGCCTTGACAGCAACCCACTGCGGATTTTGGATTCAAAATCTGAGACTGACCAGGCGATTCTGACTGAAGCTCCTCGCCTACCTTCATACCTTAGCGACGAGGCAAAGGTGCATTTTGATCGGGTGTCTGATTGCTTGAATCAAGCAGGTATCGAATTTGTTCTTGATCCGCTTTTGGTTAGGGGCCTTGATTATTATTCACACACCGCCTTTGAATTCATCACGAATGCGCTTGGCGCGCAGGGCACAGTTTTGGGGGGTGGGCGGTATGATGGCCTGTCAGAAACACTCGGCGGCCCACCTTTGCCAGCCGTTGGCTTCGCGGCAGGCATCGAACGGTTAACGCTAATTGGGGATGGTCATGCTGCTGCTGTGCCAGATATCGGATTAATTGCCGCTGATATAGATGCTGAGACAGAGGCATTCGGACTGGCCGTTTCACTGCGTCAGGCAGGTTTGTCATGCGTGATGCTATTAAAAGGGAATATGGGAAAAAAGATGAAGGCTGCGAACAGACTGGGCTGTGCGAGTGTGATCATTGCAGGTTCAGATGAGCTTAGCCGTGGAGCCGTCACTGTGCGTAGCATGGCTGATGGCGAACAGTTTGAAGTGGAACTATCTAAGCTTACAACATGGCTTTCTCAGCGTCTGAGTAAAACTTCCTAGGAAAGTGATTAAGATGAGCCTTGAAACCAATATGGACAGGGTGCTGGAACGTCGCCAAGACATTGAGGGCAGGCTGGCTAATGCAGGTGCCTTGTCTTCTAACCAGCTTATGCAGCTCTCACGCGAACTTGCGGAGATTAAACCATTGGCCCAGCAGGTTGAAATTGTTCGTCAGCTGCAGCAAAGCCTGCAGGATGCAAAAGACATAGCTGTTGGTGAAACCGACGATGAACTTATAGAACTTGCCCGTGCAGAAACAGAAGAATTGGCTTCTCGACTGCCAGATGAGGAACATAAGCTGAAACTGTTACTTCTGCCTAAAGATACTGATGATGCCCGTAATGCAATTATCGAAGTCAGAGCAGGAACAGGTGGCGAGGAAGCTGCTCTGTTTGCTTCTGATTTATTTGGAATGTATCAGCGCTTTGCAGTTAAATATGGGTGGCGGTTTGAAGTCATGGATATCTCAGAAACAGGGATTGGAGGCTATAAAGAGGCAACCGCAAATATTTCAGGTCAGGATGTCTTTGCCAAGCTAAAATTTGAATCGGGTGTGCATCGAGTGCAGCGTGTTCCTGAAACAGAAACCGGTGGGCGTATTCATACCTCGGCGGCAACCGTAGCGGTTTTGCCAGAGGCGCAGGATGTTGATATCGAAATTCATGAGAGTGATTTGCGGGTTGATGTGTTCAGGGCATCTGGTCCGGGAGGGCAATCGGTGAACACGACTGATTCTGCCGTTCGCATCACACATTTACCAACTGGAATTATTGTCAGCCAGCAGGATGAGAAGTCGCAGCATAAGAACCGTGCTAAGGCCATGAAAATTTTACGTGCACGGCTTTATGATGCTGAACGAGCGCGACAGCAGGCAGAAAGGGCAGCATCACGAAAAGGCCAGGTAGGAACTGGAGACAGGTCAGAGCGGATTAGAACCTATAATTTCCCGCAGGGACGGGTAACAGACCACCGGATTAATCTTACCTTATATAAGCTGGACAAAATCCTGGCTGGGGAATCTCTTGAAGAAGTGATTGATGCGTTGGCGGCAGAAGATCAGGCTGCCCGTCTGGCTGAAGGACAGGAGGATGGGTGAAAACAGCAATTCCCGACATTGAAGTTCCGCAGGATAGCCAGCGTCCTTTTGAACTCGAAGCAGAACTGCAAAGTGCTCTGCCGGACCTGCTCCAGCAGGTTAAGTCCCGTCTGCACGCGCCCAGTTATCTGGATGCGCGCTGGCTACTTGGTCTTGCGGTTGGCCGTGATTCACCTGTTTTCGGCCACGAAAGCCTAATACTGACGGTTGCGCAGGCAGCCAACCTTAATGCTCTTATAGCCCAGCGCAACAGCGGTTATCCGATAAGTCGGATGCGCGGCAAGCGTGAATTCTATTCTTTGTGCTTCTATCTGAATGACCACACGCTCGACCCACGCCCGGACAGTGAATGTCTTGTAGATGCCGCCGTGGACTACACTCGTAGCGCAGCTTTTGACACACAGGCACTCTCCTGTCTCGATTTAGGAACAGGGTCAGGCTGTCTTTTACTCAGCTTTCTCAGTGCATTGCCTAAAACATCAGGAATAGGAGTGGATCTTGCCCCTCTTGCCGTGTCGCAAGCCCGAGCGAATGCAGCTCAGCTTGGCCTGGCTGACCGGGCCCAGTTTATCTGTTCTGACTGGTTTGAAGGGGTAGAGGGCAGCTTTGACCTGGTTTTGGCCAACCCACCTTATATTTCAACTGGAGATAGCACACTGGCACGTGATGTGGCAGATTATGACCCATCACTTGCCCTGTTTGCCGGCGCAGATGGTCTTGTAGCCTATGCCGAATTATTGCCGCAAATTCCAGCCCGGCTTGCAGCAGAGGGCCGTTTGTTTTTGGAAATTGGGGCTGAGCAGACAAATGCTGTAAAAAACTTGGCTGAACAGGCTGGTCTGCAGCTTTATGCAGTCTGTCCTGATCTTGCTGGCCAGGACCGATGTTTAATCTTTGGCAAAAAATGACGTTTTTTCTTGCCTTTATTCTCAGAACAGGGCAATAAGTTGTAGTGACGAGTTGGCGATGTGTTGCCCTGTCACCTATTTCCGATACGAAAACAAACATAATTGTTTCAGTTCGAACTGATTTCACAGCATTGGATTTTTCATGAGACATAATCAGGGTCAGAACCAAAAGCGCTCGCGTGGGCGTGGGCGCCGTAACAGTAACCACGGACAAACTAATTTTAACCGGAATACGACATTTGATTCAAATGGTCCAGACGGGCGTCTGCGGGGGAATGCCTTACAATTATATGAAAAATACACAGCACTTGCGCATGATGCAAACGCTGCTGGCGAACGGATTTCTGCTGAAGCTATGGCCCAGTTTGCTGACCACTATTACCGCATACATCAGATAATTCTTCACGCTGCTGATCAACATCGCCGCAATCAAGAAGAGCGTCAGCAGCAAAACCGTAAGCTTGAGAGTGGTGCGTCAGAAACGTCCGAAAAGTCAGCTGATAGTGTAAAGGCGGCGGAACTGCAGGATGAAGAAGCTGTTGAAACAGGAGCGCAGACCGCAGCAGAAGCTGACGAGGCTGTCGCGTGAACTATTCACGCACATTCAGCTTATGTGGTGCACATTTGCACCCTCAATTAGTGTACCCTTTTTTACAATACGCGCAAACATCCCAAAATTAGTGTGACCATAGATTTGGAGCATGGTGCGCAAATGATTTTGTGATGCGTCTGCGGTGTCGGGGTCAACGTTGATGGCTGCGCATCTCCCAACCGGTTCGATTATTTCAATTTCGACATCACCAATGCAGATGTGTTTGCCCGCCCATTCAAATTCTTCGAATGGTGTTTGAGTCTCAATAATGAGATTAAGACGAAAACGCTTGTTATCCACAGATGTGTGAGTGACTTTGCTGAAATCTGCCAGTGAGGCTGTGCCACCAATGCTGATCCAGGGGGCTTGTGTATCTGTATAGCCACCATTTGAAAGGCGGCACAGCCGCGGTGTCAGCTGAAACCGGTCTGGTAGCAAAGCATGTAACCTGTCCATTACTTGTTCTGCCTCGTTAGCAGCTGTCAAGATGGCAGCCCCCGTTCTATCGTTCAGTTGGATTCGATCGCTAGTTTCATCATAGGTTAGCGTCAGTTCTGCCAGACGCGGTTCAGATAAAAGTTGAATGAAATGGCGCTTGCTCAGCCAGCCCTCATTCAGTTTTTTATGGCTGACTGGATGACCATTACTGACCGCAAAGCGTCTGTCAGCAGGCAGGAGCCGGTCAGCAATAACTTCAACTCTGGGAAAACGCTGGCCTGGAAATCCTTTAAACGGATATTGCCAGATTTCAGCGAGTCTGCAAGGTGTCGAGGTCTGAACAGAAGCACTCATTGGTTTAGTTCAACGTTCAAGAGCAGCCTGCTGCAGGGTAACACCAACATAATCAGGCGTTAGGCTATCTTTCATTTGTTTCTCAATAGCCTTGACCGCATCAGAAAAGGCCTGCATCTGGTCGTTAGGAACACCTTTCCCAGCAGGGAGTTGAACGGTCATTGGATTCACTTGCCGGTTATTCACCATAATTTCATAATGCAGGTGTGGGCCCGTTGACCGGCCGGTTGAACCGACAAAGCCAATAACTTCACCTTGTGTTATTTTGCGGCCTTTGCTGATCCCCGAGGCAATGCGAGACATATGAGCGTAGGCGGTTTTGTAGGTTGAGTTATGCCGTATGCGGACATATTTGCCATAGTTACCATTCCATCCAGCAGCTTCGACAGACCCAGAGCCTGCAGCGAGGATGGGTGTGCCTGTGGGCACCGCAAAATCAATTCCGCGATGCATGGCGTTAAAGCCTGTTACTGGATGGCGTCTCATACCATAGCGTGAACTTAAGCGGGCACCGTTAACAGGTGTCCGCATCAAAGTCCGCACGGCAGATTTCCCATTTCGGTCATACCAACCAATCTGCCCGTCAGGATGAGTGAACCGGTAGTAGCCCATTCTTTTGCCAGACAGAATAATACCTGCATAATTCAATTTGCCCGAACTGAGTACATTACCTGTCAGCCGGTCAACGGTCTTTTCATAAACCAGTTCAAACTGATCGCCTCTCTGAATGTCGCGCTGGAAATCAACAGAAAAGCTCATCACTCGGACAAATTTGTCAAACGCATCAAGCGGGATATTTACTTGGCGAGCAGCTTCATACAAAGACAAATCAATCTCATTACCAGCGTGAACCGCGGCCCTGTCAACAGGGCGAACAGCCTTTATGGCATGCCAGCTTAGTTCAGCGTCTTCAGGGCTGTCCCGCAATACATAATGGTCAAGAAAAATATTGCCGGCTTTGCTAGAGGTCTGCTGGCTCGTGGGCAGGCTGACTTTGAGGGCAATGGCTCGTTTATCTTCATCCAAACCAGCTGTGAATTCTGTGCCAATTTGCAGCCGGCGCAGGTTAAGATGCTGAGATAATGCTTTTGAAACATAGGCGACATCCTGATTTGTGAATTTTGCTTTGAGCAAGATTTTGGCAAGTGTATCCCCTGCCGACAAGATGAGCTTTGTTTCTGACAATACCGTCTGCCCTGTCTGCTGCCGAACCATATCTGCTAAATCTTTCGTTGATTCGGGCCACATATCCAATATATCCGGGCGACCTGCAGGACCAGAAACACCTGCAATACGTCCGCTCCAGATGGACGCATAATCAGGCCGCGCTGCGGGCAGAGGCACGTCACCGTCACTGTCATCTAAGGGGTCAGCAGCATTATGCATTATCTGCGTCTTGTCTTTATTCAAGAACTTGAGGGTGGCTGGGTGTGCGATTAACTCAACACGGGCAGACGCGGCATGCACAGTGAAAAGCATGCTTAGCACAGCAGCGAAGAGCAGTTTGGTTACATAAGTATGCCGCCAATTTCTATCGACTAACTCAAAAGGCTGAAAAGATACAAGAGTTATCAATGTGGTGATTCGCTCACGTGCAGCGCCGAAAGCAAAAAAAATTGTTGGTTTTGATGTTATCATGCGATTTTCTGGCAATCTGCTGCGTGAATTTAAATCAGACCTGAAAGATTTCATTAAATCATATTGCAATTGTTTGATTTTTTAGGCCGTGACAGGATATTCATTCTTCACTTTTCCATCATTAATGCTGTTAGAATCAGGCGTCAAATCATTTTTTTCATGCATATTCCGCACCAATTCTGCTGAGTCTCTTTTCCCCTTTCCTCAAATTTGTTATTCTGAGAGACTAGAGATGTGGTTTAAAGCATGGTCGACTGCCTGAGATGGTCTATTTTTGTGAGTTGAACGAAAATCACTTGCTAGATAGTGCAGAATGAAAACATAAAGTAGTTGCGGATAAGGTTGTTATTAGAGCCGATCAATTAAACTAAAAAAGTGACTAAATGCGTGTTTTTTAGTGATTTTGGGTTTGACACTATCTCAGTGATGGCTTATAACCCCGAAACTCGCTGCCGACCGGTGGTAGAGATAGTCCGATAGGCAAATTGCAGGTATAGGTCTTTAAGGCTTTACTGTTATCGGATGCGCTGTTTGAAAAAGTAAATATGTTATGAAAGGGATTCGTGGGTGGCGACTTACTACGACGGTTATCGTCTTGTGTATAAAACAGTCCACCTTAACGAAGACCTGAAATGAATCACTATATTAAGACAATTAGTCTTAATCTAAGCTCATGGATAGAAATCTTAAGGTAGGCACCTATCTTAACCGAAATATTTAACATTTCGATTAAGTCAATCTAACTTGAGAGTTTGATCCTGGCTCAGAACGAACGCTGGCGGCATGCTTAACACATGCAAGTCGAACGCTATCGCAAGATAGAGTGGCGCACGGGTGAGTAACGCGTGGGAA
>DEBO01000012.1 GCA_002348585.1 Alphaproteobacteria bacterium UBA2954
ACGATGGCGTTATCGCATGTTGAACTGCGAGAGCCGGATGAAGATATGGCCTCTTCAAAAGCGGCCCCAGCTGCTGCCCCAACTGGCAAAGTGCCACGCAATGCGCCTTGCCCCTGTGGTTCAGGTAAGAAATACAAACATTGCCATGGGAAAATTTAAAAGAGGCACGTCCTGAAAAGGGCAAAAATCCTGAGGAAAAATTAGGTGAATATGTGAGAGAGTTATGAAAAAATTCTTACTTGGCTGTGAATATGATCATGAATTTGAAGGCTGGTTTGCTGATGCTGATGCGATCCATCAGCAGTTGCAAGCAGGTCTGCTTGACTGCCCTTATTGTGGAAGCACAAATCTTGAAAAACGGTTATCATCCCCAAACTTGTCAACCCCAAAGACAAAGGCACGAATTATAGAACAGCAGCAGGATGCTTTGCCCCCTGCAACTGATTCGATGTCCGCCCCTGAATCTGTTTCTACTGGTGGCCCATCTGCGGCTCTTACTCCGTCTGTGGGGGAAGGGGCAGCGGCCTTGCGGACCGCGGTCCGGGCCCTGCATCAGAAAATTCGGGCTGAATTTACTAATGTCGGCGATAAATTTGCTGAAGAGGCCCGTAAAATTCAAGAGGGCACATCCGAAGAGCAGAATATTTTTGGCAACTGCACAGCAGAAGAACACAGAGAACTGATCGAAGATGGGATCGATATTCTGCCGCTGCCAGAGCTGCCACCTGAACATTAATTAAACAAATTATGGCAAATAGTTACGCTAGCTGGCCGGAGGCGCCGTAATTTACAGCTGTGACAGACGAAAACCGGAACCCTCCCTGCGTGGTTGGAATGAAACCAGTTATATCGTCAATCAGAATGCCTGCATCAGCACATTCGCGTTGTAGCTGTTCAGGCCGGACAAATTTTTCAAACTGATGCGTGCCCCGTGGCACCAGCTTGAGTATATATTCAGCTGCAAATTTAGCAAGCAGGAGCGCAGGCACAGTCTTGTTTATTGTCGTTAATATGATCACGCCATCAGCTTTGAGCAGCCGACGCATGGACCGCAAAAACTGATGCCTGTTATTCACATGTTCGATAATTTCAGAAGCGTAAATCAGGTCGAATTTTTCTTGCATTTTCGGAGCTTTTGCCAGTGTTTCAATAGGTATGTTCTGATAAGTTATTGACAAACCTTGTGACGCCGCATGGGCTTTTGCTACGTCAATTGCGCCCTGAGAGGCGTCAATTGCTGTTATTTCTGCCCCTAGCCGGCATAAGGGTTCGGCCAAAAGACCGCCGCCACACCCTACATCTAGAACTTTGCGGCCATCAAGCGGCAAAAGACGATCTGGTTGGTCAGCTGTGAGTCCGGTGCGACGGGCAGCGGCCAAAATATATTCCAAACGCACAGGGGTGAACAGATGCAGGGGTTTCATAGGCCCATCCGGGTCCCACCACTGTCCAGCCTGACTGTTGAAACGGGAAATATCGTCAGCATCTATTGTGGAATGGGTGTCCGGCATGGATGACATATATTTGTCCTTGGCTATGTTGTGCAGCCGATCAAGTTTGCTGACCTTTCCTTCTATTTAATCATAGGACAGGTAAGTAAATGAAGTAAATTGTTACAGCTCGCCCCGCCTGCTCTTTTCTCTTCTGTAGAATTCGTGTAACAGAGGGCAGCGGTTTTTAAATTATGACTGCTGCATGCAGCAGCGCATGCTGCTCAGAGCTGAAGCAGCAGAGGCCAGCACAGAATAACAGGTTGATTATGGCGCGTATTGTTCAAAAATTTGGAGGCACGTCTGTTGCTGATCTCGTCCGAATAAGGGCGGTTGCACAGCGGGTAAAAGCAGAGGTTGATGCGGGCAATCAGGTCGCGGTTGTGGTCTCTGCCATGTCTGGTACGACAAATCAGCTGGTTGAATTGGCAACAGATATCGGCCCTGTTCATGACGCGCGTGAATATGACGTTATTGTAGCTACGGGTGAACAGGTAACGGTAGGTTTGCTAGCGATTGCGCTGCAGAATATCGGAGTTGATGCGCGGTCATGGTTGGGTTGGCAAATAGCCTTACGAACTGACGACATTCACAGTTCTGCGAGGATTAAGGGTATTGATGTAGCCCAGATCGAGGATAGGCTTATGCAAGGTCAGGTTGCTGTTGTTGCAGGCTTTCAAGGAATTAGTCCTGGAAGGCGGGTAACTACGCTTGGCCGGGGTGGCTCAGACACCTCTGCCGTGGCACTAGCAGCCGCATTGAATGCAGACAGATGCGATATTTATACAGATGTTGATGGAGTGTATACAACAGATCCCCGCATTATGCCAAAAGCGCGCAAGCTTGACCAGATTACCTTTGAAGAAATGCTGGAAATGGCTTCAGCTGGAGCCAAGGTCTTGCAGACGCGCTCTGTGGCTATGGCGATGCGGCACAAAGTTCATCTGCAGGTGCTGTCCAGCTTTTCAGATGAGCCAGGAACGCTTGTGATTGATGAGGATGATATTATGGAAGAACAAAAAATCAGCGGTATAGCCTACAGCAGGGATGAAGCTAAAGTGACACTAGTGAGCTTACCAGATCAGCCAGGCATTGCGGCAACAGTATTTGGGACCCTTGCTGAATATCACATCAATGTGGATATGATTGTTCAATCGGCATCTGCTGATAAACAGAATACCGACATCACTTTTTCACTTGGTGCGCTTGATCTGGACAAGGCTGTTAACTGTCTTGAAGCGATCAAGAATAAGTTAGGCTATCAGGCTCTGGTAGCTGGCCCTGATATGGCAAAAGTATCTGTAATTGGCACAGCAATGCGCTCGCAACCTGGAATCGCGCGAACTATGTTTTCTGTCCTGGCTGAGAAAGGGATAAATCTGCATGTGATTTCAACCTCAGAGATTAAGATATCAGTACTGATTGATTCAGATTACACAGAGCTGGCTGTACGCAGCCTGCATGATGTCTTTGGCCTTGAAACAGCCTGAATCATAGCTTAATGCCACCCGGCAAACCAATATTTAGCTCTAAAATTTTCGAAATTTAAAGTTTTTGTAGTATTTTTATTCAATTTAAGGTAATTAAAGTCCAGATTGGTTCGTTACTTTACGTTGTTAATGGTTAAAACATGTACACGAAAAACGAACGAGAAATGATAGAACATCCAGGACTGGCCATCGGTCAGGCGCTGAAGGCCGAGCGTGAAAAATCTAATATTTCATTGCAAGACATAGCTGATCAGACGCGTTTATCGTATGCAAATTTGACAGCTCTGGAAGAAGGGGACTTTGAAAGCCTTCCTGGCATTGGATATATCCCAGGGTATATTAGGAATTATTGTAAGGCTGTTGGGATTGATTCAGCACCCCTTATAGCCAGCTTCAAGTCGCTGTCCGATGATGTCACTAAAAAGCCTGAATACAGCTTTCCGGTTCAAGCTCTTGTGCCACGTGTTGCGGGCAGTATGTTGGCGATGTTTGCTGTTCTTATTGGGCTGGCGGTTTATGTTGGTTGGACAGTGCTCACCTACAATCTAGCTCCCGATGATAAGCTAATTGCATCATCTATATCAAAGCCTTCGAAGCTAGCGGCTCTAGTTGAAACTGAAGTTAAACAATTTGATCAGCCTACACAGCCCTTCACTGAAGCGGGGATAACAGAAAACGCAACAGATGGGGATCCCAACTATAGACTGCAGCCCATAACCTCCCGGCAAAGGTCAGAAACGGAACTTGTCGAGGTTGAGCAATTTCCACTTTTATCTCAACCAGAGGTGATGCCTAACGCAACTGAATTGGAGTCAAGAAGTTCCATGGAAGGGACACGAACAGCGCTCGCCGTAATGGAATATCCGGCTGAGACTGCGCCTCTACCTAATGCTGAAATGGCATTTGATAAGGCGCTAACAGGCGTAGCCGCTCGAGCGACCGCCCGCATTCCTGAAAAAGAAGTGATAATCAAGGCAACTGCCAGTGCCTGGATCGAAGTCACACGCGCAAATGGTGAGGTGCTGGTAACAAAATTGATGCGTGATGGTGATGAGCTGGCCCTGTCAACAATCGATGAACTTTTTCTGAGCACAGGCAATGCTGGCGGGCTGCGTCTTGAGATGGTGAATCTGTCAGCTTTTGATGCCGGTCAGACTGGAGAGATATTGCGTGATCTGCGTTTAAACCGAGAAACTCTTTTAACCCGCCGGAACCAACTTACCTACTAATCAGAAATGCTGCTTTAGTACTTTCCAAATCGAAGCTATATTGTGTTGTTTCGACTGGTCAAGTGAGGGTAAAACAGGTACAGTTGGCGAGAATCGACAATCTGGTTACTCGGTCTTACCAAGAAAACAGCTATCTGAAATTACAGAGCCAAAGATATGTCCTCACAGGCTTACCGCCCTTATCGTTCAATTGAGCGCCGCAAAAGCCGTAAGATATTTGTTGGGCCAGTTGCAGTTGGCGGCGATGCGCCGATTTCTGTGCAGACAATGACAAATACATTGACCACAGATATTCCTGGTACGTTGGCTCAGATTAATGCAGCCGCTGAAGCTGGGGCTGATATTGCGCGAGTTTCTTGTCCTGACGAAGACAGCACAGTTGCTCTGAAACAAATCTGTCGGAAAAGCCCGATCCCGCTTGTTGCTGATATTCATTTTCATTATAAGCGCGCGTTGGAAGCTGCTGATGCTGGGGCGGCGTGTCTGAGAATTAATCCAGGTAATATTGGCAATGCGGAACGGGTTGCTGAAGTAGTCCGTGCAGCCCGTGCAAATGGCTGTTCAATGCGCATAGGGGTAAATGGCGGATCTTTAGAAAAGCATCTCCTTGAGAAATACGCGGAACCCTGTCCTGAAGCTTTGGTTGAATCTGCCCTTGAACATGCGCGTCAGCTTCAGGAACTGGATTTTCATGAGTTTAAAATTTCAGTAAAGGCGTCTGATGTGTTTCTGGCAGTTGCTGCCTATCAGCAACTTGCCGATTCGATCGATTGCCCGCTTCATATTGGTATTACCGAAGCAGGCGGTTTGCGAGCAGGGACCGTAAAATCAGCTATTGGTCTGGGCAATCTTCTGTGGGCGGGTATTGGTGATACGATTAGAGTTTCTCTATCAGCTGATCCTGCAGAAGAGGTCAGAGTTGCCTACGAAATGCTGAAATCATTAGGGCTGCGCCGTCGCGGCGTGACTGTGATTTCCTGTCCATCTTGTGCGCGTCAGCAATTTGATGTGATTAAGACAGTACAGGAAATTGAAGAAAGATTGGCGCATATCAATACGCCGTTGACGGTCTCTATTATTGGCTGTGTGGTAAATGGTCCAGGTGAGGCCCGTGAAACAGATATTGGCCTGACTGGTGGCGGTAAGGATACCCATCAAGTGTATATTTCGGGTCTTGCTCATCACCGGCTAACTGATGAAGGGGTTGTCGAACATATTGTAGGTCTGGTTGAAGCGCATGTCGCTAAGATTGACAGCCCGTCTGCGCATTAGCAAAAAATAAGGTAGGAACATGAATGGTAGGCAAGCCAATAATCAGGTCTTGATGTTTTGCAGTCTGGTGACCTAGATGAAGAAAAATAAGGACGAAAGATGATGGATTCGCTCCAGCCAGTCAGAGGAACAGCCGATCTGCTTCCAGAAGATAAGGCTCGGCATAATCATGTTGAGGCTATTGCTTTGGATGTGGCCCGCCGAGCTGGATTTCAGGATATGGCCACGCCGGTTTTTGAATTTACACAAGTGTTCAGCCGGCCCCTGGGCGCATCCTCTGATGTTGTTGCAAAGGAAACCTATAGCTTTGAGGACAGAGGTGGCATAGGACTGACCTTACGGCCAGAATGCACAGCTTCAGCTATGCGGGCAGTCATTTCAAATGGGTTAACGCAGACGCTGCCTTTGCGCTGGTTTTACGCAGGCCCTATGTTTCGTTACGAGCGGCCGCAAAAGGGTCGTATGCGTCAGTTTCATCAATTC
>DEBO01000103.1:0-4485 GCA_002348585.1 Alphaproteobacteria bacterium UBA2954
TCGCTATTGGGGCAATTCTTCGTCTTGATAAGGTCATACCTGCACGGGGAGATACCGTGGTTGAAGCCGGAGATCACCTGGTTTTGTTTGCTGCACAGGGCAAAGCAGCACGTGCTGAGGCTGTTCTCTCTGATTCTAGTTCTGAATTTTAACTAAGGAAACGTTATGTCACGATTTGCTTATGTCAATGGAAGCTATGTCCCTCATCACGAAGCTGCAGTGCATATTGAGGATAGAGGCTATCAATTTGGTGATGGTGTCTATGAAGTGATATTGCTTATAAATGGTAAGATGGCAGATTGTAACGGGCATCTCAAAAGACTTAACAGGTCGCTTCTTAAATTAAAAATGAAATGCCCTGTATCTGAACGGGCACTTCATCAGGTCATGGCACGGTTGACACGCCTAAACCGGCTGAAAACAGGGATTATCTATATTCAAATTACACGTGGTGTAGCAAGGCGGGATCATTCCTTTCCAAAACACAGCCTGGCCAGCCTTGTCATGACAGTGAAACACGTGTCTGTAGATACCGGCTGCCAACTCGCAGGCAAATCTGCAATCACAGTTCCAGATCAGCGTTGGGACAGACGTGATATTAAAACAATACAGTTGCTGCCAAATTGTCTGGCGAAACAGGCGGCATCAGAAAAGGGGGCTTATGAAGCGATAATGGTTATGCCCGACGGCTCAGTATCTGAGGGATCGTCGTCAAATGTGTGGATTTTAAACAATGAGAATCAGCTGATTACACGCCAGCCAGATGAAGATATTTTGAATGGCATAACTCGCCAGTCCATTCAGCGCATTGCTGCTAAACGTCAAATGGAGATTGTTGAACGATCCTTCTCCGTTGCCGAAATGATGCAGGCTAAAGAGGTCTTTGTTACAAGTGCCACATCCATGGTTACGGCTCTTACACATATAGATGGCAAAAAGATTGATGACGGGAAAGTGGGGCTCATTGCTTCTGCTCTAAAGGCTGATTATATTAAATATGTAACGACTTGCAACTGAATAGGCCGTCAAAGGTTCAGTGCCGGTCTTCATAAAGGCACTAAGGGCGTTGATATGGAAAAATCACAGAATCTCCAAGATGTATTCCTCAATCAAGTCAGAAAGCAGCACGTGGCTGTAACAATCTTTCTTGTGAATGGCGTGAAATTGCAGGGCATGATTACCTGGTTTGATAATTATTCTATACTGCTGAAGCGTGATGGTCACATTCAATTGATTTATAAACATGCTGTGTCGACAATCATGCCCTCTACACCTTTGAACATGCAGGATATAGAGGGCGATGAGAACAGCTGATACAGCAGCGTTTGTATCTGATAAAGCTGTTCTATTGGTTTTGAAACAGGTGTCAGAGGCAATAATTCTGCCGCGGTACAAACGGCTTTCAGATGCGGATATTTCAACAAAAACAGATGAAAATGATTTTGTCACTGTCGCTGATCGTGAGGCAGAGGCGTATATTTCCTCAAAATTGTTAAGGATGCTGCCGGGATCACGCTATATTGGAGAAGAAAGCGTTGCTGAAGGCCGGTGTGATATTACCACGTCGGATGCTAATTATACGTGGATAATAGACCCGATCGATGGCACCAGAAACTTTGTTGCTGGCAAAGAGCATTTTTGTTGCATGGTCAGCCTAATTGGAAAGGAAAACCCCCTAGGGAGTTGGATTTACAGACCGTTGGTTGGTGATGCTGTAGTGGCAGGCAAAGATAGGGGAGTAAGTCATTACCTGCCGACAGGAGAGGTTGTAGCATGTAAGCCTCGCTGGCATCAAAATGGACTACCACTTTTGCAAGGCACATTGAATGCAATGGGTTTTGATTTATCGATCAGAGAGCAGGTTAGGAATAAGTTAAGAGACTTAAAAGGGCGGTTCCATCTGGGTTCAGCAGGCGTTGACGCTTTGTATATAGCACTTGGTCAGTCAGATTATTTGATGCATAGTAAGCTCACGCCATGGGATAGCGTGCCAGTTGAACTGACCCTCCGAGAACTTGGCTATCATGTTCGGTTGGCCCCTGATGAGACACCTTTCCATTGGCAGGCAAAGGGTGTTCTTTTGGCAGCGAGCACTAAGAAACAATGGCAGGAGATAGCAGATTTTATTTGGTCAGAAATAACATAATTAAAGTTGTTTAATTATCTGAAAAATAATATTTTTTAGCCTCTTTCCACAAGAATTCCATTTGCTCTAAGCTGGTGTCTTCCAGCCGGCAATTCTGGTTGTTTAACTGTTCTTCAATATAGTGAAATCTGCGTTCAAATTTCCTGTTACAGCCCAGTAACGCAGTTTCTGGATCAAGCCCGGCTTTTCGAGCGAGATTAGAGGCGACAAATAAAATATCGCCAATCTCATCCTGGAGGCGCTCTTTATCCTGAGGGGTATCTGTCAAGGCTTGGTCTAATTCATCAAGTTCTTCATACATTTTTTTGATGACAGCTGTTATGTCAGGCCAGTCAAAACCGACAGATGCAGCCCGTTTCTGTAGCTTAGCCGCTCTGACCATCGCGGGAAGTGTGCTTGTGATATCATCGAGTATACTTTCCGTTTGACCAATAGATTTATCCGCGCGTTCAGCTTTCTTAATCGCTTCCCAGTTCAATTTGACATGCTGCTCATCCTTTGCCGGTAAATTGCCAAAAACGTGGGGGTGACGGCGCACCATCTTGTCACTAACCTGTTTGGCAACATCTTCAAAGGTAAAGCTGTCTTCTTCAGTTGCTATCTGTGCATGAAAAACAACCTGCAACAGCAGATCCCCAAGCTCATCGCATATTTTATCTCGATCTCCTGAAGCAATGGCCTCACTGACCTCATAGGCTTCTTCTATAGTATAAGGCGCAATAGTTTCGAAAGTCTGCTTTACATCCCAAGGGCAACCTGTTTTTGGGTCACGCAATCGCGCCATTATTTCAAGAAGGCGAGCAAGCTGAGTGTGTTTTTGTTGCATGTATACTGCTTGCATTATTATAAATGTCAGGTCAATATCTTGCTTCGACTAGAATTTAAAGGAATGTAGCTATGAGTGATGCTGAAAATATGTTTCAGCCTGCACAGGCAGCTCAAAAGGGACTGATGGTTCGGTTGCGTAGCTGGTTTTTTACAGGCCTTTTGGTTACAGCGCCTGTTCTTTTGACCATTTATATCACCTGGCTGTTCATTGATATCATTGACGGGCAGGTTGAAGCGCTGATGCCATCTGGGCTACGTGAATATATCTATGTTAACGCGCCGATTATTGGAAAAATACCTGGTGTGGGTTTGCTTATCGGCGTGATAGTGATCACAGTCATTGGGGCAATTGCTGCTGGTTTTTTAGGCCGCTGGCTGATTGGTCTTGGCGAACGAATCCTAAATCGTATGCCTGTTGTGCGGTCAATTTATGGCGCTTCAAAACAAATTCTTGAGACAGTTCTGTCAACACAATCTGATGCCTTCCGCGAGGTTGTTCTGGTTGAGTATCCGCGAAAAGGCCTTTGGGTTCTGGGTTTTGTAACCGGGGCAACAAAAGGTGAAGTCAAGGACAAAATGTCTGAACAGACAGTGAATGTTTTTATTCCAACAACTCCGAATCCAACTTCTGGATTTTTGTTGTTCTGCCCGAATAAGGATATCAACTATCTGGATATGAGCGTTGAGGATGCAGTTAAACTGGTTGTATCCGGGGGGATTGTCACGCCGCCTTATAAACAAGCCAAAACACCCAAGAGACAAACTGTGAAGAACGCGCACACAGGGATAAAGGCTAAAGCAGATAAAAAGGCAGCAAAGGTAATTAAATCTGCAAAAAAATAAGCTGTTTGGTTTTAACCTGAATTCAAGAATTGCACTGCACTGTCTCTCTCGAACAAGCTGAGAAGAAGAACATATTTTTCCATATCAGGGTGATCAAGTCCTCGTGAGGACAATAGGATCTTTTCAGCCTGCTGATGGGCAAGGCCAAGTAAATCGCTGTGCGCAGCCAAATCAGCAAGATAAAATTCAGGAAGTCCCGACTGACGTTGTCCCAAAACTTCACCTGGGCCCCGAAGGCGGAGATCCTCTTCAGCAATCACAAAGCCATCATTTGTCTGCCGCATAATCTTCAGCCGCGAACGGGCTGTGTCACTTAGGGGCGACTGATACATTAGTATACAGGACGATTGTTTGTCACCTCTGCCCACACGGCCTCTCAGCTGGTGGAGCTGCGCCAAGCCAAACCGTTCTGCATGTTCAATGATGATAATGCTGGCTTCAGGTACATCAACACCCACTTCGATGACGGTGGTGGCCACAAGCAGTTTACTTGTGCCATCTTTGAAGGCGGACATAGCCTCTTCACGCTGCTCTGTTTTCATTCTGCCATGTGCCAAGACGGGGTTTGCACCTGGCAATACAGCAGCTAAAGCACGGTGTCTATCCTCCGCGGCAGCGGCGTCCAGCTTGTCTGTTTCCTCAACCAGAGGACATATCCAGTAAGCACG
>DEBO01000103.1:4825-6034 GCA_002348585.1 Alphaproteobacteria bacterium UBA2954
AATTGCGGCTGCCAGACGAGCTGTCACATCTGCTAGGCGATCCTGACTGATAAGCGCCGTTTCAATATCCTGCCGCCCTTTAGGTTTTTCATCGAGCCTAGATACAGTCAGATCACCATAGGCAGTCATGGAGAGCGTGCGCGGTATAGGTGTCGCTGTCATGACCAGTACATCACAGGTTTTACCTTTTTGACCCAGAACAAGACGTTGACGAACACCAAAACGATGTTGCTCGTCCACAACTGCCAGGGCCAGGTCTGCAAACACAACCTCCTCTGTTAGCAAGGCATGGGTGCCAATAGCAATCTGACAGCTGCCATCAGCAAGCCCCTGCAGAATATCCTGTCGTGCTTTCTGCTTTGTACTTCCGCTAAGAAGAACAGGGGTGAGCCCAAGTGGTTTGAGAAGCTTTGATAGTCCATGATAGTGCTGGCGGGCAAGAATTTCAGTTGGGGCAAGAAGAGCGGCCTGTGCACCAGCTTCGAGGGCAGTAAGAATGGCCATTAGGGCAACAAAGGTCTTTCCGGAGCCAACATCCCCCTGCAGCAGTCTGAGCATCCTGTCTGGCGTGCCTTGATCAGCTGTAATTTCTGCTATAGCTCTCTGTTGGGCGCTGGTTGGCGTGAAGGGAAGGAGGGGCAGTAATTGTTCAGTTATCCTTCCAGTTCCGGCAATTACACGCCCAGGAAGGGCTGATTTTGTTTGTTGGCGTATCAAACGTAGGGCAAGTTGGTTTGCCAACAGTTCGTCAAAAGCCAGACGCGATCGGGCAGGGGCTGTTGGTGATAAATCATTTAGTGAAGTGGGGGCATGCACCTGGAGCAGCGCAGATTTGAAGGATGGCCAACGCTGTGCTGCAAGCAGTTTCGGGTCAATCCAGTCTTCTAGTTCTGGAACTCTCTGCAGTCCAGCCTGTATCGCATTGGTAAGTGTGCGTGCCTTCAGCCCAGCAGTAAGCGGATAGACTGGTTCAAATTCAGGTATGTTGTCAGCTTTTTCCAAGGGCTGAATAAAATCAGGATGTGGCATTTGCAAGCGGCCCTGGAACCGTTCCACACGCCCACTGATTAAGCGCCGTTCACCAACAGGTAATTTGGTTTTGAGGTAATCTGTATTAGCGTGGAAAAAGATAAGCTCAATCTGGCCGCTGGATGTTTCTGCGGTTATGCGGGCAGGTCGGCGTGTACGGGGTGGGGGAAGGTCAGCCTT
>DEBO01000158.1:0-864 GCA_002348585.1 Alphaproteobacteria bacterium UBA2954
CACCAGCACACCTACCGCGCTGATGTAAGATCCCATAGACGCCACATAGTTCCACCCAGCGAAGGCATCAGGGTAATCTATATAACGGCGTGGCATCCCAGCTAGGCCAAGGAAATGCATTGGGAAGAATGTCAAATTCACTCCAGTAAACGTCATCCAGAAATGAATTTTGGCCAGACCTTCATGATAGGTATAGCCCGTCATTTTCCCGAACCAATAGTAAAAACCAGCAAACAACCCATAAACAGCTCCCAAAGACAGAACATAATGGAAATGCGCAATGACATAATAGGTATTATGCAGGACCACATCCATACCTGCATTCGCCAGAACAACTCCGGTAACACCACCTACCGTGAAAAGGAAAATAAATCCAATGGCCCACATCATTGGAATTCGGAATGAGATAGATCCGCCCCACATCGTTGCAATCCAAGAAAAGATTTTCACACCTGTTGGTACTGCAATCACCATAGTTGCTGCCGTGAAATAGGCCCGGGTATCCACATTCAGGCCAACAGTGTACATGTGGTGGGCCCACACAATAAATCCAACAAAGCCAATCGAAACCATAGCGTAAGCCATGCCCAAATAACCAAAAACTGGTTTACGTGAAAAAGTCGAGATTATATGGCTTACAATGCCGAAAGCAGGCAAGATCATAATATACACTTCCGGGTGACCAAAAAACCAGAAAAGGTGCAGGAATAAAATAGGGTCACCACCGCCTTCAGGAATGAAGAATGTAGTTCCAAAATTTCTATCGGTCAGAAGCATTGTAATAGCCCCGGCTAGGACCGGAACTGCCAGCAATAACAGAAAGGCTGTGATCAGCATAGCCCAGGCAAACAAAGGCATTTTATG
>DEBO01000158.1:1193-9436 GCA_002348585.1 Alphaproteobacteria bacterium UBA2954
TTTTATGTAATGTCATACCTGGTGCTCGCATATTGAAAATAGTAGTGATGAAGTTCGCCGCTCCTAAAATTGAGGATACACCGGCAAGGTGAAGCGATAAAATCGCCAGATCCATGGACATGCCAGGCGTCCCGGCTGTGCTGGACATCGGCGGGTAAATGGTCCAACCCACGCCTGCGCCTCCATCCATCACAGCAGACATTAAGAGCAATAAAAATGCAGGTGGCAACAGCCAAAATGAAATGTTGTTCATTCGCGGAAAGGCCATGTCTGGCGCGCCGATCATAATCGGCACGAACCAGTTACCAAAACCCCCAATTAGCCCTGGCATCACAACAAAGAAAACCATAATCAGGCCATGCGCCGTGGTAAATACGTTCCAAACATGACCATCAGCCATATATTGAACGCCTGGTTCCATCAGTTCCATTCGCATAAAAATAGAAAACCCACTGCCAATCAATGCCGCAAGAATTGAAAAAATGATATACATTGTTCCAATATCTTTATGGTTCGTTGAATATAGCCAGCGTCGCACAAATCCAGTCGGAATAGCGTGTCCATCTTCGGCAAGTGTCGCCGCGTTATGTGTGTTTTGGGCACTCATTCATGTTTCTCCTTAACGCACTCATTCAGTTGGCAGATGCCAGAATTGTTTTGTTCAGCATAGTATCTACCGGCGTCTCAACAGACGCGAATTCTTTTTTTGCCTCAGCGAGCCATGCCTTATACTCATCTTTTTCGAGAGCCTTCACAACGATCGGCATATAAGCATGATTTACACCGCAAATCTGATTACACTGGCCATAATAAGTGTTGGTCCCTTCAGGCACATCTATCCAAGTTTCATTCACCCGACCAATAATCGAATAGGTCTGCACAGCAAGTGAGGGTACAAAGAATGAGTGCATTACATCATTACCTGTGACCAGCAGCTTGATGCGTGTGCCAGCAGGCACAACCATCGGATAATCGACTTCCAGCAGTCGTCTCTGCCCTGGTTCAAGTTCGGATTCATCGATAATATAGCTGTCGAAAGTCAACTGTTCGTCCGGATAATCATAATTCCAGTACCACTGATTTCCTGTAATCTTGATTACCATCTCGGTATCTTTGGTCTTATCCATATAATAGAGCAATCGAAAAGACGGCACCGCGATTACAACAAGAATAAGAACCGGAATGACTGTCCACAAGACTTCGATCACAGCATTGTGAGATGTCTTAGATGGGTTTGGGTTAGCTGTTTGGCGGAACCGCACGCAGGTGTAAACAAGCAAGGCCAGCACGAAAATGGAAATGGCTGAGATTATCACCAACAACAAATTATGCAGACTGGTCGCTTTTTCAGCAATTGAACCAGCTGGTGGCTGCAAGCCTAACTGCCATGGTTGTGGCTCGGCTGCCCATGCGGCGCCAGCCATTATTAAAATGGTTGTCCCTGCACAAAGCCCTAGACTCGCTAAAGAAAAGCCGCGAATCTCCATCTTGTCTTCCCCTCTAACTGGAATTGATAACCTGCCTTGCGATCCTGCAAAGAGAATTTGCTTAAACAGAAGCACGATCTGCTTAATAAGAAAAGCCTACTTTTGAATTTATATGACTGTATTAGCGTGTTTTCTATGCTATGAAAAGCCCTCTGCGACGGCCTGTCGCAAAGGCAAGTTAAAACAATCTTCTGACGGTATCCAAACAAGGGTTAATAACCAGATTTCAGCCTTGAAATGTGCTGTGTAAGAACCCATTTCTAAACATGCATCCAACATCGAAGATGACAACTTCGTTCACTCAGACAACAAGGTAACTTCATGAATTTACTTGAACAAACAGATCAGGTGTTTTTTGCCTCAACAGGACTGGATAGAGAACAAACAACGACTGTAGTTGCCAATAGCCTGAGTGGGGCAGATGATGGTGATTTGTTTTTGGAAATGCGGCATGCTGAAATGCTGTCCTTTGACGATGGCCGGCTGAAAACAGCAACATATGACCAAAGCGCCGGGTTCGGCTTGCGCGCTGTAGTTGGCGAGGCAGATGCCTTTGCCCATGCGGGAGAGTTAAGTTCGGCCGCTTTAAAGCGTGCAGCTGAAACTGTTTCCGCCGTCGCCTCTGGTCATTCAGGTCAAATAGCCCTTGCCCCGGAAGCTGGGCGCAATCAGTCTTTATATTCAGATTCTAATCCGCTGAACCAAACCGCCTTTGAGGACAAGGTAGAACTTTTGCAGAGAATTGACAGCTACGCGCGTGACAAAGACCCGCGGGTGAAACAAGTCAGTGCCTCTATAGCCGGTTCATGGCAGGCGGTACAAATCATCCGACCGGATGGAACACGCTTTGCTGATATTCGCCCTATGGTCAGATTGAATGTAGCAGTTGTTGCCGAAAAGGATGGCCGGATGGAAAGTGGAAGTAGTGGGACAGGCGGCCGGTTTATGTTTGACCGTTATTTGAACCCTGACATGTGGCAGGCTGAGGTGGATGAAGCGCTACGCATCGCGCTGTTGAACCTTGAATCCGTCGGTGCGCCAGCTGGTGAGATGGAAATCGTCTTGGGGGCAGGCTGGCCAGGTGTAATGTTACATGAGGCAGTTGGCCATGGGCTGGAGGGTGATTTCAACCGTAAAGGGACATCTGTTTTTTCTGGTCGTGTTGGTGAACAAGTGGCTGCAAAGGGTGTTACTGTCGTGGATGATGGTACTATTAAGGACCGTCGGGGTTCTATAACAATTGATGATGAAGGCACCCAGTCCGCTCGTAATGTGCTGATAGAAGACGGGATCCTTAAAGGCTATATGCAGGATCGGCAGAATGCGCGTCTTATGGGTGTTGACGCAACCGGAAATGGCCGCCGGGAATCTTATGCACATCTGCCGATGCCCCGGATGACTAACACATTCATGGAAAACGGGGCCTGTGAGGCTGATGAAATTGTTGCCTCAATGAAAAAAGGAATATATGCGGTGAATTTTGGCGGCGGTCAGGTAGATATCACCTCTGGAAAATTTGTGTTCGCTGCCTCTGAAGCCTATCTAGTCGAAAATGGAAAAATCGGTGCGCCTGTAAAAGGTGCAACCTTGATCGGCAGCGGACCAGATGCCATGTCAAAAATAACTATGATCGGCAACGATTTGTCATTGGACAGAGGTGTTGGGACATGCGGAAAAGCCGGACAGTCTGTTCCTGTTGGGGTCGGTCAGCCCACACTGAAAATGGGCGGAATCACTGTTGGCGGGACAGAGGCAGCTTAACAGACTCCATCAGCCTGTGTAGACGCTATTCACGCTGTTAGCAAGTGGAATGTACATCATGCGCCAGCCTAATAATGATACAGTTTGAACAGGTGACGGACATCCCGGTCCCAACCACTGTTATAGTGATCGAGCATAATATCCGCATTCGTTTTCCCTGTGGTTACAATCTCCCGCAGGGGGTCAAGATATTGTGTCTCATCCCTGCCCTTACCATCTGTAATCTGTCGTCTGGCAAGGCCAGATTCAGACAGTGCCAACATTTCCCTAGCTAACACTAGCATTGGTTGGCCCGCAAATTGGCCATCAAGGCCATCTGTAAGCGCGGACAAGCGCGCGGCCTCAACTTGCTGAGCTGAAATACCAGACACAAGTGCCTCTGCGGCTTTGAGGCTTTCCTCATCATATAAAAGACCAACCCACAAAGCAGGCAGTGCACAGATGGAGCCCCAGCTACCACTGTCTGCGCCCCGCATTTCAATATAGCCTTTTAATCGAACTTCAGGAAAGGCTGTGGTAATATGTTCTTCAAAATCTTCCATGCTTGGCAGCTGACCTTCAAAACCAGGTAGCTTGCCGTCCATAAATGCCCTAAAGGACTGTCCAGACACATCAATATAGGAATCACCTCTGTGCAGGAAATACATCGGGACATCGAGAATATACTCAACCCAGGCCTCGTAGCTAAAGTCACCTTCAAACACGCAGGCTGGAATACCGCATCTGTCTGGATCTGTATCTGTCCAGGCTTGTGCCCGCGTGGATTTCACGCCTGAAGGCTTGCCCTCTTTAAACGGGGAGTTCGCAAACAAAGCCGTTGCAACAGGCTGAAGTGCAAGTGAAGTGCGAAATTTACGCGCCATATCAGCTTCACTCGCATAGTCCAAATTGACCTGAACCGTGCAGGATCGCAGCATCATATCCAGTCCCAGATTCCCACGTTTTGGCATATATTCCCGCATAATCTTGTAACGGCCCTTTGGCATCCAGGGAATATCCTCCCGCTTCCAAAGCGGCTGAAATCCAACTCCCAGCATGCATAAATTCAGCTCGGTCGTTATTTCGCGCATGTAATTGAGGTGACGGCCTGTCTCTGAACAAGTTTGATGCAGATTTTTCAATGGCGCACCTGACAGTTCAAATTGCCCGCCTGGCTCTAGCGTAATCGAGCCACCCTGCCCGTCTTTCAGACCAATAATGTAACCCTTTTCAGAAATCGGCGTCATAGCATGTTTTTCGGCAAGACGGCTAAGAATTTCGCCAATACCCGTCTCACCTTCATAGCTGACCGGACGGAAACTACCTTTCTGAAACAAAAACTTTTCATGCTCAGTGCCAATGAGCCAATTCTCAGCATCTGCTTCCTGCTGCTTTAACCAATCAACAAGTTGTGCTTTCTCTGTGATTTTTATTGTTTGTGATTTGCCAGACATGAAGACCCTACCCAATATTGGAAAGATTAAAATTAGGCGGTTACCCGACCGATGAATATTCTACTAACCTAAACTAGAAACAGACCAGTCACCCCAAACAGCCTGAAATAAGCTCAATGCTGCCAGTGCCGCTGTATCACTACGCAGAATGCGCGGTCCCAGGTTAAGCGGGCAAGCTAAGGACATTTGTTTGATATGATCACGCTCTGCATCTGAAAATCCGCCTTCAGGCCCAATCAACAATCCAGCTTTTGCGATCGGCTCGCTTTGTAACTGGGCCAGCGGATCTATCTGATTATCCGCAGATAAGGCCTCATCACAGAAAATAAGGTGCCGATCAGCTGGCCACTCCGCCAGAAACTGTCGAAGAGGTAAAAAAGGGCCGACTGACGGGACATCCAGGCGCCCTGTCTGTTCTGCAGCTTCGACAGCATTTGCAGATAATCTGTCCTGGTTCACGCGGTTGACTTGACAATAATCTGTATTAACAGGCTGGATATGACGCACACCTAATTCAGTTGCTTTCTGCGCCATGAAATCAAGCCGGGTGCGCTTTACAGGTGCAAATAAAAACCATAAATCAGGACCGGTTTTGAAATCCGCGCAAAGCTCAACCAGCTGAACAGATGCTGATTTACGACTGATATCGGTCAGCTCAGCAATAAAGCTCTCTGTTCGACCATTAAAAATTTCCAGCCTGTCACCGGCAGACCGTCGCATGACATGTCCCAGATAATGCGACTGTTTGCTATCAAGGGACAGGGTTGCCCCTTTGACTAAATCAGCATCAACAAATAGCCTTATAGGCGGAGTATATGCGCACATAAAACCGTCTTAAGCAGATTAAAGATTAGTGGCAAGTGTTTTAAGGTGTGTGATAATCTATTGAACAGCAAACCTAATGCCACCCTTTTGCGCCTTTAAATGCACTCAACCGAGCCGCCATGCCAGCAAAGACACCAGATAAAATTCAAGCCAAGCCCGGCAAGGGTGCGCAGCAGGGCAAATATACAGACATAAGGCTGAAGGGTATATGGGGCCTGTTTCCTGTGCGTCTGCAGACCTATGTTGCGCTGGCCAGATTAGACAGGCCGATAGGCTGGTGGTTACTGGTTTTGCCTGGCTGGTGGATATTTGCAGCTTTCAGTCCAGGCCCGCAAATAGCTATTTTCTATATGACCCTGTTTACTATTGGAGCCGTGGCTATGCGCGGGGCAGGGTGCATCATTAATGACCTCTGGGACAGAGATATTGATGCGCAGGTTGAACGCACTCGATCGCGGCCCCTCGCTTCAGGACAGATATCTGTGACCGCTGCTGTCCTGTTTCTGGGGTGCTTGAGTGGCTGCGGTCTTCTAGTCCTAATCCAGCTGCCACTGTTTAGCTGGGCTGTTGGGATTAGCGCTTTGCCTCTTATCATTTTGTATCCTCTGGCAAAACGCTTTACAGACTGGCCGCAAATTGTGCTTGGTCTAACCTTCAGTTGGGCGATTCCTATTGCCGGGGCTGTTCTGTGGCGTGGCTGGCCCCCAGCCAGTCTTTGGATACTTTATGCCGGCACTGTTTTTTGGGTCATCGGTTATGATACTATATATGCTATCCAGGATATAAAAGATGACAGGCTGACTGGGGTTAAGTCAGCTGCACTATCCCTTGGCCGTCATCTGCGCTTTGGTGTGGGCGCATGCTATCTTTTAGCCAGCCTACTTTGGGCAGCTGGCTTCTTCAGCCTTTTGGGTCAAGGGGCCTGGATAGGGGGACTTGGCCTTGTCTGCTGTCATTTTCTATGGCAGCTACGGCGGTTGGTTGCAGATGACCCGTCGACCGCACTTCAGATTTTTAAATCCAATCGGGATATTGGTCTTATTCTAACAGCTAGCCTTTTTCTGGGCAGTTTTTTGCATTGAAACTGTCTATGACAAATCAGCGGGCTTCCAGGGCATGACAGATGGCAATACCGCATCGCTGCGCAAGCCGGAGACCACTTCATCACGTAATATCTGGTCTGACTGAAGCTGATGTATCCAACTTTCAAGTGAGACCTTTTCCTTACAATAGTGGTGATAAATCATATTCTGGATCTGACGCTGTGTTTTGACAATAAATTGTCTGTTTTCTGCTGGGATACGCTGTAAGCCAAAAGGACCTTTACCTCTGTTGCCAAAAGCGCCTGCAATCGCAGCATAACCAAACAGGCGATCAAGTGGACCATCAAACTGATGCTGAATACAGGTGAGGTCCCATTCCACCCAATCATAAGCTTCACCCACAGATTCAGTCTGGTGCATGATGATCAGTTGTGCAGGGGTCAGCCAGGCAATATTCAGGTCTATGTGTGTACCTGGACAAGGAAAGGCTGAGCAGGGCACCGCTCCATACGGTGCGAGATTGGCGACATGAACCACATCACAATCATAAACCCGCACAGGCGTGACAGGCAATTCTGCCGACTCCCCAAATTTTCTGTTAAGCTGGACAGGCGCTCGATTTGAGCCAACAGATAGAACAGCAATACGGCTGGCAAAATCATAGCCCGGGTCAAGGTCAAACACCTGACTATTCTTGATTAAATAAGCATGATCCGGTGCGTCATAAGGATAGTCGAGCGCACGTTCCAGAGCAGAGAGGCGGGCAATTTTTGTCATGTTCCAAACGCCCCAACGTTCTTACTGGATAAATTTCAATAGTTAAGGCCAACAAGAGGGTCAAGACCCAGCATCAGATTCATATTCTGAACAGCTGCCCCTGCGGCCCCTTTACCAAGATTATCAAGCCGCGCGGTCAGCATAAATTGACTTTTGTCTGAATTTGCAAATACAAATAATTCCAGACGGTCCGTCCCTGCAAGAGGATCAGCAGATAAAAACCCAAATTCAGTCAGGGATGTTTCTGTGCCCACCGAAACCAAATCTGCAGATAAATAATGGTCAGCAAAGACAGAACGAATATCATCTGCCTGAACAGCACGGGTAAACTGATCCTGGTGCAACGGAATATTCACGAGCATTCCTTGCGCAAAATCACCCACGCTTGGCAAAAATACAGGTGCATGGTCTAGACCGGCATGCTGTTTCATTTCAGGCAGATGTTTATGTGACAGATGAAGACCATAGGCAGCAAAGGCAGGTTCACTCTTGCCTTCATATCTGGCAATCATTGTCTTGCCACCGCCGCTGTAGCCGCTGACACAAAAAGCAGACAACTGGACTGAGGATGATAAAAGCCCGGCCTGCCGCAGAGGTGAAACAAGCCCAAGAAAGCCTGTTGGATAGCAACCTGGGTTACTGACGAGCTGTGCTGAACGAATAGCGTCCTGCTGCCCTTGCGTCATTTCAGCAAAACCATAGGTAAAATCTATTGCAGTCCGGTGCGCGGAAGATGAATCAATCAGCCTTGCGCCAGAAACCTTTGCCATCTGCGCCGCCTGCATGGCTGCTTCATCTGGAAGACAGAGAATGGTTACATCAGCGTTAGCCATAGCCTTGGCCCGCGCATCAGCATCTTTACGTTGCTGATCATCCAGAACATACACCGACAATTCAATACGTTTTTGCAGGCGATC
>DEBO01000158.1:9839-12110 GCA_002348585.1 Alphaproteobacteria bacterium UBA2954
ATAAACTGACACTTTCTGAAATGCAAGCTGTTGCATCAGCAAGAGGGACGTATTATGTCATGGAGTATGTTAGAACAAGATCAAGATATTATTTCAAAGGCGTTAACCGCAGCAAAACAGGCTGGTGCAGATAACGCAGATGTCAGCTTTATTAAAGGTGGCGGGCAGGATGTTCAGGTTCGGCTTGGCAAAGTTGAATCTGCCGAACGTGCAGAAGATTACCAAATGGGTATGCGCGTTTTTGTTGGCCAGCGTAGCGCAACCATTTCTTCAGGTAAGCTGGATTATAAAAATATTACCCAGCTGGCAGAACGTGCGGTGGCCATGGCCAGACATGCTCCAGATAACCCCTATGCTCGGCTGGCGACAGCAGAGGAACAGGCAAAGTCTTTTCCAGAAATTGACCTTTATGATGACACAGATTTCAGCACGGATAAGCTAACTGAAATAGCACTAGCCTGTGAGGACGCGGCCCTGAGTCAGGCAGGCATAAGCAATTCTGATGGCGCATCTGCCTCAGCTGGCACAAGCGAGGTTGTCATCGGCACAAGCACTGGTTTTAATGCCTCCTACAAACGTTCAAATTTCGGCTTTTCAGCTGTCGTGCTAGCCGAAAAGGATGGCCAGATGGAACGCGATTATGATTACAGCTCTGCCGTATTCGCTGAAGATTTGGAAAAGCCCGAACTTGTGGGTCAGAATGCAGCACACAGAACATTATCGCGCCTTGGCGGGCGCAAACCACAGACAGGGACGTTTCCGGTAATTTTTGACAAGCGTGTGTCACGCTCTCTTGCCGGTCATCTCGCCAGTGCCATTAATGGCGCATCTATTGCTCGTGGCACAAGCTTTTTGAAAGAGAGAATGGGTGAACAGATCACTAATGCAGCTATTCATTTGCTGGATAATCCGCTTTTGCCGCGCGGGCATGGGTCACGCTTGTTTGATGGCGAGACATTGCCGGTAAAAGAACGGCATCTGGTAAAAGATGGTGTGCTTCAGGGCTGGCTCTTGGATCTGGCAACAGCAGCACAACTTAACCTCGAGCCGACTGGTAACGCCAGCCGGTCCTTGTCCGGACCCCCTAGCCCGTCTGTGTCAAATTTCATTATGGAAGCTGGAAGGACAACGCTTGACGAGTTCCTTTCTGATATTGAAAAAGGCTTTTATATCACTGAGTTAATGGGCAGTTCTGTAAGCCTAACCACAGGGGATTACAGTCGTGGAGCATCTGGTTTCTGGATTGAAAATGGCAAAGTGACATGGCCAGCAACAGAAGCTACTATCGCTGGCAACCTAAAAGATATTTTTATGGAAATGCTTCCAGCAAGTGATCTTGAGCTGACCCAGTCAATAGCTGCGCCGTCTGTATTTATCAAACAGTTGATGGTTGCCGGCAGCTGAAGAACATGAACACAGCCCCTAATTCTTCAAAACTTAAGTCTGTACATGCTCGGCGGGGTATGCGGGACTGGGTGGACCTGATGGCAATGGACCACGGGGTTCTGCGATTGTGGTGGCATAATCTGCATCAAATTGACAAAAATATGTGGCGCAGTAACCAACCAACCCCACGACGGATTGAACACGCAGCCCAACTGGGCATTCGGACGATTATAAATCTACGTGGGCCAAGGTCAGATGGGGGTTGGCGCCTTGAAGCTGAAGCCTGCGTACGCCACGGCTTAGAGCTAGTGGATTTTACTGTAAGATCACGCGCTGCGCCAGACAAAAAAATGCTATTTGATACAAAAGCCCTGTTCGACAGAATCGAAGGGCCAGCCCTACTGCATTGTAAATCTGGAGCGGATAGGGCCGGGCTTATGTCTGCTTTATATTTACTGATGCAGAAAAATAGGCCAGTCGCTGAAGCTTCACAGCAATTATCCTTTCGCTATCTTCATGTCAAACAGGCCAAGACTGGCTTGCTGGACGCCTTTCTGAGAGCCTATGCGCCCTATGAAGCAGAAAAAATAGAGTTTTTTGACTGGGTAAAAGACATCTATGACCCGGAAAAGCTACAGGCCGAATTTTTATCCTCATTCTGGGCAGACAGGTTGGTTGACAAGCTTTTAAAGCGGGAATGAGCCAAGCGTTAAGAAAAAGACTGCAACGCGCATAAATGAGCATAAAGCCCGTCTTTGTCTAGTAATGTCTGATGTGTGCCTGTTTCAGCAATCCGACCTTTATCCAGCACTATAATCAGATCTGCTTTTTGAATAGTTGACAGCCTATGGGCAACAACAAGCGTTGTCCGGCCGGATGACAGCC
>DEBO01000117.1:0-2068 GCA_002348585.1 Alphaproteobacteria bacterium UBA2954
AGCGCATGCACCTGACAGTATGAGGCTGGGCGGATTACAGACCCGCCTGTCTGCGTGCCAACTGCCAGTGGAATATGACCTGCGGCCACCGCAGCAGCTGACCCGCTGGACGACCCACCAGGAGAGAATCTGTAATCATGCGGATTACGGGTCCGGCTTTTCTCAAGGTAGGCAAATTCGGTTGTCACTGTTTTACCAAAAATGATCGCACCAGAACGCCTTAAGGTCTTCACCAGAGTGGCGTCAGCCTCTGGCCGGCGACCTACCAACTCAGCTAACCCCCATTTGCACGGCGCATCAGATGTATCAATAATATCCTTTATTCCTACAGGCACGCCTTGCAAAGGCTTCATATTATCGGCTGCCGGACCGGCATCGGCCTGTGCTGCCATCTGACACACCGCTTCTGGCAAAAGATGTTCCCATGCCTGTATCTGGCCTTCACTTCGTTCAATCTCCTGAAGACAGGCCTGTGCATAAGACAGGGCAGTCATCTTGCCTGCCGAATATGCTTCTCTGAAAGCCGTTGCTGTCACCATATCATATCTGCCCACAACATTTCTGCGTTCCGAGCACCTTTTCTTTTAAACTATCAGAAGGAGACAACAGAGCGGATTGACTGACCTTCATGCATCAGGTCAAAGCCTTTATTAATTTCATCAAGGTTGAGGTGATGTGTGATCATCGGGTCAATTTCAATCCGTCCGTCCATATACCAGTCCACGATTTTCGGCACATCCGTGCGACCCCTTGCCCCGCCAAAAGCTGTCCCTCGCCAGGACCGGCCTGTAACCAACTGAAATGGCCGGGTTGCTATTTCTTTACCTGCACCGGCCACGCCAATAATGATGGATTCACCCCAGCCCTTATGAGCTGATTCTAGGGCCACACGCATCACATCTGTATTTCCTATACATTCAAAAGTATAATCAGCCCCGCCGCCAGTCACTTCAATAAGATGGGCTGTTAGATCACCAGACACTGCAGACGGATTGACGAAATCAGTCATGCCAAACTGCTCCCCCCATGCGCGCTTGTCCTCATTTAGATCAACCCCAACAATCTGGCGGGCGCCAATCAGGCGAAGGCCCTGTATCACATTCAGCCCGATCCCGCCAAGTCCGAAAACAATCGCTGTACAGCCTGTCTCTGCTTTGGCAGTGTTAATCACAGCACCAATACCTGTTGTCACGCCGCAGCCGATATAGCAAATCTTATCAAAAGGCGCAGCCTTGTTGACACGCGCAAGCGCAATTTCAGGCAGAACCGTGAAATTAGAAAAGGTCGAGGTTCCCATATAATGATGCACCTGTAGACCTTTATGCGAAAAGCGGGATGTGCCGTCCGGCATCAAGCCCTGGCCCTGTGTGGTGCGAATAGCCTGACACAGATTGGTTTTGGGATGCAGGCAATAATCACATTCCCGGCATTCAGGCGTGTAGAGCGGTATCACATGGTCATCGACACTAACTGAGGTGACCCCAACCCCGATTTCACGCACAATGCCTGCCCCTTCGTGGCCCAGCACAGCAGGAAACAACCCTTCAGGATCTGCCCCTGAAAGCGTAAATTCATCTGTATGGCAGATGCCTGTTGCCTTAATTTCAACAAGTACTTCGCCGGCTTGAGGTCCAGCTAAATCAAGTTCAGTGATCTCAAGAGGCTGACCTGCCTCAAACGCCACAGCTGCGCGTGTTTTCATAACATTCTCCTGCCCACATGCATCAGATCTGAAAGCTAATCATAATTTTTGTCTAGGTAGCAAGACGTTTCTGGGATCAGACACGTTCAACCCGTGTCTGTCTGGAAAAGCAGACAGCTTTTTAAGGGATCAGAAAACCGTAAAGCCGGCACAGGCGATAAACGGGCCATTCCGCCAGCCTGACTTGCCGTAACGATGCAACTGTCCTTGCGCGTCATAAACTGCTCCACCTGCCCCGGCCAGCACAGCTTCACCCGCGGCTGTATCCCACTCCATAGTTGGACCAAATCGCGGATAAATATCAGCCTGACCTGTTGCCAGAAGCAAAAATTTTAAAGATGAGCCGACAGATGTAGTCTGCTCAAT
>DEBO01000117.1:2459-4413 GCA_002348585.1 Alphaproteobacteria bacterium UBA2954
GCAACTGGCCCCGTATCTGGACAGGACCGGACAGTCACTTTAGAGAGCTGGCCGGATTTTATCTGCCATGTACCTGTAGCCGGCCCTCCCCAGCATAGCCAGTCAAGATAAGGCGCATAGACAATACCGCCTATTGCGCACCTGTCTTTTATCAGGCCAATATTAACAGTATAGGCCCCGGCACTGTCGCTACGCAGAAATTCACGTGTTCCGTCGAGCGGGTCAACCAGAGCATACAGCACCTGGGGAGACAGCTTATGGCTACCAGACTCTTCTTCTGAGATTACCGGAAGGTCCGGGTAAAGTTCGGCCAGCGCAGCCACTAGAATGGCATTTGCCTGTTCATCAGCAAGTGTGACAGGTGAGGTATCTGCCTTATAACGGGCAGAAACACCCTGTTCTCTTACCTTAAGGATAGCGCTGCCTGCCGCGCGGACAGAGGCGAGCAGGTGGGTTAAATTTACAGCGTCACACATCACATCAGGGGAAGCATCCAGCTGCGCACCATCTGCCTCAATATCACACACAGATAAACTGCCTATTTGGCTGTTGGCATGACAAATTCTGCCCCTTTGGCGATCGAATCCGGCCAGCGCTGCATTACAGATTTCTGCTTTGTGTAGAATTGCACGGCTTCATTGCCAAACGCATGCAAATCTCCAAATAGAGACTGTTTCCAGCCGCCAAATCCATGCCAGGCCATTGGCACAGGTATAGGCACATTAACTCCAACCATACCTACCTGTATCTGGCGCGAGAATTCACGTGCTGTATTCCCATCTGAGGTAAAGACAGACACACCGTTTCCATAACGGTGATTATTGATAAGCTCAATGCCTTCGGCTGAATTTTCAACGCGCACACAGGATAACACCGGGCCAAAGATTTCTTCCTGATAAATGCTCATCTCCGGGGTGACACGGTCAAACAGGCTGCCACCCATAAAATACCCTTGATTATGTCCCGGCACAGACACACCACGGCCGTCAACAATCAGATCAGCCCCTTCTTTAACGCCCTGTTCGATCATGGAAGTAATCCGCTCATGCGCAACTGATGTCACGATTGGGCCCATTTCAGCATCCAGATCCATCCCGTTCTTTACTTTCAGCGTCTTTGCACGCTCCGCAATCTGTGGCACAATCTTATCGCCAACATCGCCAACCAAAACCGCAACTGATATTGCCATGCAGCGTTCACCTGCTGAGCCATAGGCAGAGCCAACAAGCGCATCAACTGTCTTATCTAAATCTGCATCTGGCATAACCATCATATGATTTTTAGCACCGCCTAGGGCCTGCACACGTTTGCCGTTTGCCGCCCCCTTTTCATAAATATAGTGAGCGATCGGGGTCGAACCGACGAAGGAAACAGCTGAGATAGACTGATTTTCCAAAATCGCGTCAACAGCTTCTTTATCGCCCTGAATGACTGAAAACACACCGTCTGGCAGCTCAGCTTCTGCTAGCAGGTCAGCCATCATCAATGAGGCTGTCGGGTCAGTAGGGCTAGGCTTCAGGATAAAACAATTCCCAGCAGCAATGGCTAAGGGATACATCCACATCGGTACCATCACCGGGAAATTAAAAGGGGTTACCCCTGCGGCAATGCCCAACGGCTGCCGAAAGGTCCAGTTATCAATACCTGTTGAGGCCTGTTCTGAATATTCACCTTTCAACAGCGCAGGCATGCCACATGAAAATTCCAGTACTTCAATACCGCGTTCTACCTCGCCGCAGGCATCGGTGAACACCTTACCATGTTCAGATGTAATCGCAGCGGCCAGTTTTTCCTTATCGCGCTTAACCAATTCAAGGAATTTGAACATCACCCGAGCACGGCGCACAGGCGGCGTGTTTGCCCACGCAGGAAAGGCCGTTTTGGCAGCCTGAACCGCAGCGTCAACATCAGCAGCAACGCCCATCACTACCTCAGCTGTCTTCTCGCCCAAAGC
>DEBO01000058.1:0-564 GCA_002348585.1 Alphaproteobacteria bacterium UBA2954
CTGGCTACTCGGTCTTGAAGCTCAACATAGCTGATATATTCTTTTACGCCGATGATCGCACTGTCATAAATAATCGCTGTACGGTCGCCATGACCAGCCTCCACATGGCAATCAACGGCGTTGAAACAGCCATTTATCTCGCCGCCGACAAACCAGCGGTAAAAAGGCGGCTTCGCATCATCAAGAACGGTTGTAGCCGGCTTTATCCAGCTGACATCTTCAGCAGCAGCGGCCCAAAACTCGGCAGGGTCAGTATCAGCATGTTTTTTCACCTCATTAAATAACCCTGTCATGACTAAGTTTCCTCATTTTTCGACATACAGGCTGGTTCATGCCTCATGTCGCAGCAGTTTAAGCCAGAGCCGTTAAATGTCCAGATGCTTTGTTCAGCAAAAGCCGAGCCAGATACACATAATCCATTACCATACGAATGGTTCTAGCCAGACAGGTGGGACATCTGTTACACTCTCATCTCGTTGATATGTTGTGATAAAGGATTATGACAGTATATGTCTGACATCCATGATCTTCATCCGCAAAAACCAGATGCGCAGGAAAAGTCCC
>DEBO01000058.1:963-70128 GCA_002348585.1 Alphaproteobacteria bacterium UBA2954
GCGCTTTTATCTGAACATCGCGACCTAGATGATGTCATTGCCCAGCTGACAGGTGCCAGTGCTTCTGACCAGCTTCGGATGCAACGCCTTAAAAAGCGCAAACTAGCGCTTAAAGATGAAATCGCCCGCCTGCATGCCCTTGTTCTGCCAGATATCATTGCTTAAGCCCAGCTATTTGTGGAATGATGCGTTATCATTATGGCCAGCTGACCTGTTACAAAGGCACATAAATACCGAGAAGTAAATGAAAGACAAGCCCCAAACCCTGACACCTATTGTGATCTGTATGGGAAGCCAGTCAGACTGGCCAACCATGCAGGCAGCAAAGACCATGCTTGATGCGCTTGATGTGGGCTGTGATGTCCAAATTATCTCTGCGCACCGCACACCAGACAGGCTGACAGCTTTTGCCAAATCAGCAGTGACAAACGGCATTCAGGTGATTATCGCCGGGGCAGGTGGGGCTGCGCATCTACCTGGCATGATCGCTGCCCACACAACTGTTCCAGTCTTGGGCGTGCCTGTTGAAACAGAAACTCTCAAAGGCATGGACTCACTGCTCTCGATTGTGCAGATGCCAGGCGGTGTTCCTGTTGGCACTTTAGCCATTGGCACTGCAGGGGCAAAGAATTCAGGGCTGCTGGCAGCTCAAATTCTGGCCTTATCAGATACGGCTCTGCAGGACAGGTTGAACAAATGGCGCTCAGAACAAACAGATGCTGTTGCTGAACGACCTGACATGTCTAGCAATTAGGACAGGCCTTATCTTTCATGACAGCAATAAAAACTATCGGGATTTTAGGAGCAGGGCAGTTGGGCCGGATGATTGCAGTCGCTGCTGCACAGATGGGTATCCACGCTCATATTTTTGCCCCGGACGCAAAAGACAGCCCTGCTGCAGAAGTTGCACAGACCTTCACACAGGCAAATTATGTTGATGTAGATGCGCTAGGCGCCTTTGGCCGTTCAATAGATGCTGTTACTTCAGAATTTGAAAATGTGCCTGCCACAACCATGGACATGCTGGCTGCCTTTTGCCCTGTTTCGCCCGGGCATGACGCTCTTCATCTGGCCCAGAACCGCTTACGAGAAAAAACACTAGCTGCGCACCTTGGTATACAGACACCTTCATTCTGGGTTGCACGGTCAGCAGATGATTTAGCCTCTGCCTTGCGTGACCTAAAAGGCAACGGCGTGCTCAAAACAACTGAGCAGGGTTATGACGGGAGAGGCCAGATTCGTGTAGCCACAGGTGATGATGCAGCCTCCTGCTGGAACGATATGAATACAAATGAAGCGATTTTGGAATCCTTAATCGATTTTGCAGCTGAGGTCAGCTTTCTGGTCTGGCGCGATGCAAAAGGGCAGACAGGGGTGTTTCCAGCTGCCCTGAATACACATAAAAACGGCATACTTGCAACCACCATCGGTCCTGCTACCAGCCTTGGCCCATCAACTTTGAAAGACGGCGCAGACGCTGCCATTGCTCTTGCTGAGGCGGTAAATTTGAATGGAATTCTGGCTATGGAAGCCTTTGTCAGTCGTGCAGGTCACATTATCTTTAATGAAATTGCCCCTCGACCACATAATTCATTTCACTGGACAATCGAAGGCTGTGTAACCAGCCAGTTTACCCAGCTTGTGCGTATTATTGCTGGGCTCGGTCCAGGCGACACCTCTGCACGCGGCAGCTGGCAAATGGATAATCTTCTGGGTGAAGATTTGCACCGCCTGCCTGCTCTTTATGCCGATGCGAACAAGGCTGTTCATCTATACGGTAAAACAGAAGCGCGAAACGGACGCAAAATGGGTCATGTCACCTGGGAGCTAGGGTGATGTAATCCCTTATCCATCTTCAACCCTTTAAACTCTCCAGCGCGTAAGGCGTATCGCGATACAAATCATTCAGCCAGTTTGCCATCAGCAAATAGGCGAAAGGCCGCCAACTGTTCACTGGGGCATGGGCCACATCATCACTGGGAAAATAATTCACTGGCAGGGCCGGATCTAGCCCTAAATTAGCATCACGGAGATATTCTGCTGCCAACGTATCTGCATCATATTCTAGATGATTCAGTACGTAGAGATCTCCTGAAGACGGGCAGCGCACCATACCCACGCCTGCTTTATCTGATCTAGCCAGAACAGACAAGCCAGCTGCGATTATCTCATCTTCTTTGTTATAAGTATAGCGCGAAACAGGCATCGGAAAACTGTCTGTGAAGCCTTGCATAAGGCGGCTGTTTTCCAGCGGCAGAGCATGGTCATACACTCCGAACAGTTTGTCGGCCAATTGGTATTTTTCAAGGCTGTGAAAATGTTTCATCAGCACCTGCGCGCCCCAGCAAATTCCCAGCCGCCTGAAACAGTGGTTGCGAGACCAGTCCATAATCTGCTCCAGCTCTGGCCAGTACTGCACCTCCTCAAAAGGCAAGGTTTCAACCGGCGCACCTGTAATGATCAGCGCATCAAAAAATTGACCCCGCACATCATCTAGCTGGCGGTAAAACCGTCGCAGATAAGCTGGCTCTGTATTGCGCGGCGTATAGCTGGCTGTCGTCATCAGTAGCATATCTACCTGCAAAGGGCTGTTGCCAAACAAACGGGCAAACTGGATTTCTGTATCTTTTTTCTTTGGCATCAAATTCAAAAGCAGCAAGCGCAAAGGACGGATGTCCTGACGGGCAGCGGTCTGTTCTGTGATCAGATCAACACCTTCAGAAGTCAGCGTTTCCATCGCTGGCAGATTGTCAGGCACCTTTATTGGCATAAGTTTACTCGCTTTGGTCTGTCTAGCCCTGATCAGAGGGGCACCTGATCATCTATAAACCTGAACATGATATGGAAATCAAGGGTGGTGGAGTCAGTATAAAGCAGAGTTTGAGTTCAGCGTGCGCGGCGACCACGCATGAACGGGCCGGCAAAACGCATGGCCATATCTGCCAAGGCTCTGGCAGGTCGCGCCATCTCTGGCAGCTTCGCTACATCCGCCAATCGCCTGTCTAGAAACGCTTCTGTCTTTGCCAAATCAGAAGAATTATCGGATAAAAAGGCCAGAAGCGTAGAACTATAAACGGCTGATAGAGTCACCCGTTTAGTGTAGAAGTTATAATCTGTTGAAGTGTCACCGGCCGCGCGCCACATCTCATCAACTGTTTTATATAAAAGCTGAGATGCCAACTTTACGTGCTGCGGGCGGGCAAGCACAGCCAATGTTCGTCGCACAACCTCTTTATATGGTGCAGCCTGTTCAAATCGGATTAAAATTAGAGAGCGGATTTTCATATGAACTGGCATAACAGCGATATCTGCCGCATCCTGGCCGTGAAAAGCTGTTATCATATTCTGATCAGCATAAGCGCCATAAGCAGCTATTGCATCAACAATACCTGCCGGAAACAGACTGCGCATTTCAACCTCGCTTAATCCACAATCGGCAGCCGCCATCTCCAGGCTAGCTGTGCTCCAGCCATCAAAAGGAATATGATTCAAAATTGCCTCAATAACATCGTTCGGGATATGTTCGGGAGTTTTCTGTTCCGCGTCCATTCTTGATATCCTACATTTTAATTTAGTTATTTTAACTATCTATTATATAATTCTTTGCAGCGAAATGGCAAAGGGGCAAACAATACTTTACTTTTTTGTTTTGTTCATGCTAATATTTGCGCCTCATAGGGTGCTAGAGCACAAAAAATCGATAGTCAAGCAACGAAACGAGAGAGAGAGATATACATTGTTTGTAGCTGTTCGAGATAATAATGTCGACCAAGCACTGCGCGTATTGAAGAAGAAAATGCAACGCGAAGGCTTGTTCCGGGAAATGAAAAACCGTCGTGCGTTCGAAAAACCATCTGAAAGACGGGCCCGTGAGACTGCTGAATCAACCCGTCGTGTCCGGAAACTAATGAGAAAGCGTATGGAGCGTGAGGGGTATTAGGCCACAAATTACAGCCTTTTTTCAGATGATTTTTTGAAACCACCATCATTCATGCTGGTGGTTTTTTGTGTGATGCTGCCTGTTTGTATCATTTGATTCAGATGACCCTAAAAAATTTCCAAAAATGTGCAGGACTGCTCCACAATCGCGGTTTTATCGTATCGAACAACAGAGCAAATGATATTTTTAATGACAGAGTGAAGGTGGGAAGAGTAACGTCATTAAAAAGGTTTACAGTGTTGTCTAAACTCTTTTCGTGAACCTTTATGAAGGAGAGACTAGTGAAAATCGGTAGCCCGGCAGAGCGCGAATCAGCAGAATCCCGCGTGGCCCTAACCCCCGAGAGCGCAAAACAGCTTCAAAAGCTTGGCCACGAATGCCTAATTCAGAAAGGGGCTGGCGCTAAGGCTGGTTTCTCTGATGAGGATTACAACGAGGCGGGTGTTAAAGTCGTCAGCAGTGCGAAGGCGCTTTGGGACTCTTCTGATGTGGTCGTCAAGGTTCTTAGCCCTGATAACACAGAGATTAAATATCTTAATAAATCAAAAACCCTGATTAGTTTTTTCTGGCCTGCACAAAATAAATCGCTGCTAAAAGACGTCAATAAAACCGGTGCAACGGTCTTGGCTATGGACATGGTACCACGTATTTCGCGTGCTCAGAAGATGGATGCGCTGTCTTCTATGGCCAATATCGCTGGCTATCGGGCGGTAATTGAAGCGGGTAACAATTTTGGCCGTTTTTTCACCGGACAAATTACCGCTGCTGGCAAGGTGCCGCCTGCAAAAGTTCTTGTGATTGGTGCTGGTGTTGCTGGGCTGGCAGCGATTGGCACAGCCCAGTCACTGGGCGCAATTGTGAGGGCTTTTGACGTGCGCCCAGAGGTCGCAGAACAGATCGAATCAATGGGTGCTGAATTCCTGATGCTTGAATTTGAGGAAAATAGCTCAGGGGAAGGTGGCTATGCCAAACCAGCCTCACCAGAATTTATAGAAAAGGAGATGCAGCTGTTTCGTGAACAAGCGCCTGAAATTGACATCGTGATAACCACAGCATTGATACCCGGTCGGCCTGCTCCCAAATTATGGCCAGCAGAAATGGTGAAATTGATGAAGCCAGGATCAGTTGTAGTTGATTTGGCTGCCGAACAGGGTGGCAATTGTGACCTAACCAAGAAAGATAAAATCATTGAGAGTGACAATGGCGTAAAGATTGTTGGCTATATTGATTTTCCCAGCCGGATGGCTGCCCAGTCATCGACCCTCTATTCAACAAATATTCGTCATATGCTAGATGACCTAACACCGGAAAAAGATGGTGTACTGAATGTCAATCTGGATGATGACGTTATTCGCGGGGCCACCGTCTGTCATCAAGGAAAGGTAACCTTTCCGCCGCCGCCGCCTAAGATTCAGGCGATAGGAAAACTTGAAACCGCACCAAAGCCACTTGAGCTGACCGCAGAAGAGAAGACAGCTCTTGAGATAGAAAAAGAACGCGCCATCGGCCGGCGTCAAGCCGGACTGCTGGCGATTGGCAGCCTGTTCATGCTGTTAATCGGTGCTTATGCGCCAGCCAGCTTCATGCAGCACTTAATTGTCTTTGCCCTGTCTTGTTTTGTTGGCTTCCAGGTAATCTGGAATGTCAGCCACGCTCTGCACACGCCGCTGATGGCGGTCACAAATGCTATTTCTGGCATCATCATCATAGGGGCGCTGCTACAGCTCGGATCGCCTAATAATTTGGTGGACATTTTGGCTGCGATATCTGTACTAATCGCCACAATCAATATTGTTGGCGGTTTCATGGTGACCCGCCGCATGCTTGCGATGTTCCAGAAGAGCTAATGAGGATAAGAGATAATGATTTTGAGTGAGAATATTGTCACAGCTCTTTATATTGCAGCCAGCGTTCTATTCATTCTGTCGCTTGGTGGCCTGTCTGGCCAAGAAAGTGCAAAACGCGCTGTTTGGTACGGCATTGTCGGAATGGCGATCGCGGTTATCGGAACAATTTTTAGCCCGGCCGTAACCATTACATCTAGCTTGTTGCCTTTACTGGTTGTCGGCGCAGTGATTGGCGGTATTGTCGCTATGAGGGTAGAAATGACAGGCATGCCGCAGCTGGTTGCTGCCTTGCATTCCTTTGTTGGTCTTGCGGCTGTTTTTATCGGCATTAATTCCGATATCGTGCCGCCTGAAGGGCTGGCAGGCGCGGAAAAAATAATCCATGAGGTGGAGATTTTTGTTGGCGTGTTTATTGGCGCGATCACCTTTACAGGATCTGTTGTCGCATACGGCAAGCTGTCAGGTATACTGGATGGCAAGCCCGTGACCCTTCCGGGCCGTAATGCGCTGAATGTAGGCATGGTCCTGGTCAGCATTTATCTAGGCTATCTGTATATGAGCCATGCGGGATCATGGACCTTGTGGGTGATGACAGCGATTGCTCTTATTTTTGGCCTGCATATGGTTCTGGCCATTGGTGGGGCTGATATGCCTGTCGTGGTTTCTATGCTGAACAGCTATTCAGGTTGGGCAGCCGCAGCAACCGGCTTCTTGTTGGGAAACGATTTGCTTATCGTCACCGGCGCGCTTGTTGGAGCCTCTGGAGCAATTCTGTCCTACATTATGTGTAAAGCAATGAACCGGAATTTTATCTCTGTTATCTTTGGCGGCTGGGGCGCCACAACTGGACCACAGATGGAAGTTGAAGGTGAGATGCTTGCGACGGATGTCGCTACAGTTTCAGCTGACCTAAAAGAGGCGAATGACATTATTATTGTGCCTGGATATGGGATGGCGGTGGCACAGGCCCAGTCTACTGTGTCTGAGTTGACCCGCCGCCTGCGTAACGCAGGTAAACAAGTCCGTTTTGCTATTCATCCTGTTGCTGGCCGCCTACCTGGCCACATGAATGTACTGTTGGCTGAGGCCAAAGTACCTTATGATATTGTGCTGGAGATGGACGAAATTAATGATGACTTTCCTGATGCTGATATGGTAGTGATATTAGGTGCCAACGATATTGTAAACCCAGCTGCTCAAGAAGATCCAAACAGCCCTATTGCGGGCATGCCTGTTCTGGAAGTGTGGAACGCTCGCCAGGTAATAATCTCAAAACGAGGACAGGGCCGAGGCTATTCAGGCATTGAAAACCCTTTATTTTTCAAAGATAATTCACGCATGTTGTACGGGGATGCTAAAGAAAGTCTGGACCTGATCTTGGGGCAGATATGAAATCAAACAATTTCTTGTTTAGCCAATCTCACGCTTCAAGGGGAAATGACGAAAAAGATAGAATTTTATCAAATTCAATTAAGTGTCAAATCAGCGACTTGTTCTTCAGGAAGATAACCATCTACCAATCGCTTTAAAACAGCTTGGATTCCCACAATATCGTTGAGATTAATCGCTTCATTTAAAACAACCATCTCATCTGTGAACTCCTCCCAGCTGACAAACTCTTCTTTTGCTCTCAAAATTTTTGGGTGAGAGGTACTTTCAACGCCGTCGCCAATTAAAAGTTCTTCATACAATTTCTCTCCAGGCCTCAAGCCAATAATTTCTATCTCAATATCACCATCAGGATTATTTTGGTCCTTAATTGTGAGGCCTGAAAGCTCTGTCATCCTTTTAGCCAGAGTCAGAATTTTGGCTGGCTCACCCATATCCAAAACAAATAAATCACCACCTTTTGACATGGACCCAGCTTGAATTACAAGCTGGGCGGCTTCCGAAACCGTCATAAAGAAACGAGTGATTTCAGGATGAGTGAGTGTGATTGGCCCCCCAGCCCTAATTTGTTCACGAAAACGAAGAGCAACTGAACCTGAAGAACCCAACACATTTCCAAACCTTACCATCGATAATGTCGTAAATGGCTTGCTTTCTGCTCTAGCTTGCAGTGACATCTCAGCCAACCTTTTACTTGCCCCCATCAAGTTAGTAGGGCGCACTGCTTTGTCGGTACTAACAAGTACAAAATTGTCAACATCGTACTCAATTGAAACTTCAAGAGGGGCGAGAGTTCCGAATACGTTGTTTTTTATCCCCTCAATAATATTTTGTTCAACCAATGGCACATGCTTGTAAGCAGCAGCATGGTAAACTGTCGATGGCCGCCACTTTTCCATTATTTTTTTCAAGAGAGACTTATTTTGCACAGACGCTAAGAGTGGAATTATAGACACTCCTTCATTATATGTCTCTAACTGTTTATTAATCTCGTAAAGCGCCAATTCATTCTGCTCCACCAAAAGCAATTTTTCTGGGGAAAGAATAATAATTTGTTTGCATAGCTCACTGCCAATGGAACCACCTGCTCCAGTCACCATTACTGTTTTGTGAGTGATTGTTCTTCCCATCAAAATTTGATTGGGTTTAACAGGCGCCCTACCTAAAAGTTCATCAATATCCAACTCTCGCAGGTCAGAAACCGTTACCCTACCCTCAGCAAGGTCAATCAAACTTGGCAAAATGCGCACTGATACTTTGGCATCCTTTATTCGATTTAAAATAGCATTTCTTCGTCGCCCACCAACTGTCGGCATCGCTAGATATACATCATTTACTCCATACTTTTTGGATAAGTCCATCAACTTAGCTGGATCGTAAATTTGCAACCCATTCAGAGATTGACCGTGAAGGCTTTTATCATCATCCAAAAAGCCTGCAACAAGCAATTCAGCGCTGTTTTCAATGGCGTTCGCCAACTGCCTCCCAGCTTTACCAGCACCATAAATGAGAACCTTTTTTCGATTTTTGGGATCCAAACGCTCATTCACACCAAGCCATTGCCTTATGAACACCCGAGACAAACCTACAAGTAGAAGCATCAATACAGGTTGAATTACACCAACCGTCCGAGGAACTTCACTTATACCAATTGCTGAAATAAAAGTTGCATGAAAAATGCTGTAGATAAATATAGCCCTAGAAACCGTGGCTAAAACTTTTAGCCCACTGTAACGAAATATCTCACGGTAGAGCCCAAACACAAAAAAAATTGAAATAGCCATTAAACTTGGTATTACCACGACAACAAGGTTTATATTTGAAAGAGCAATAAACTCCCCTAGGCGCAAATAAATTGCAATCCAAGTACTCAATACGCAAATGCTTACGTCTACCATTATGGCTATGGCCACTTTTAAATACCTTGGCCACGCGAGAGGAAAAAACATAATGTTAGTACGCTGAGAAATCATAATTTAAATCCCACGAAGAAACTTGGGACCTTACACAAGAAATGTTATTCATAGCAAAAAACTAAATTTTGAGGATCTCGAATATCACAAATAGACATTAAAGCAGAAAAATAAAATAAATCTCAGACTTTTTTTTCTCAATTTACATTTAATCTACTTTTTTCCTCAGCACGATAATGGACGACTGCAAACAACCCAAACCATATGAAATAACTGAAAAGAAATCCTAAAATTATTTGATTGTATGTAGCATTAAAGATGTGAAGGCATGCAAATATGAGCCCCTTTAGCAGGGTATCCAATAAAATAACTTTTCGAAAAGTGTCATAAGCTCCGAGGTAAACCAACCTATACGAAAAAACTGAGTATATTGTTATCGACCCCATCCACGCCAAACAAACGTATTCTAGTATTGAAAACTCCCAAGTCATAAACAGTGCGAATGCCCATAAAGCAGATATCTGCAATGGTACCGAAAGAATAGCCAAAGTGAATACGTATTTGAAATTAATCCCCTTGTTGATTATTTTCTTGAGATACTCATTATTCGCATATTGAACAACCAACTCATACAGAAGCAGACAATAGAAGAATTTTGAAAACTGCAAATTTTCAAACATTAACGGAGATAGTAATCTTACATAATTTGCTCTTATTACTTTTAAAACAACAAAAGAGTAATCATAGGAACCGGAAAAAAATATTTTTTTAAAAATATAAGTGATTTGATCCGTTTTTTTCAGCTTCAAAAACAACAAAACAAGACAAATTGAAAAAAGCTCCGCCGACAACACATAGGTAATAAAAGTATTTTCCAGAATTGTTGAAAAACTAGCTACTATTAATAAGAGCAACAAATCGAATGTTAACCTTGTTATCTTACAGATATAAAATTTATTAATTTGCCCCAAAATTCTGAATACCTGCAGATGGTAATTTAAAAAAGCCATTGCAACGCTTATTAGAATTATTAGTCCAAAATTTGGAGAAATAGCACTTACCAAAACTCCAAACAACACACCGACAGGAGAGAAAAAAAATACGAAATTATCTTTCTTCTCGAGATGGTTTCTTATGGAAGACCACGAAGCACCTAAATCAGACAAAGGCGTAAAAAACTGTATTGCAAAATAATACCCTATATACAAAAGCTGAATATCAAGATTTGCAACTTCACCAACAATACGGACTTTGACAACGGGGCCTAATATAGATACCACAAACAAAAATATTCGTGAAAATTGTGACCCAACGATCAGATTTTCGTGTGAAGCGCTCATATTTCTCAAAGAAATTTTACATCAAATCCGGTTACAAACTTCAAACCGGCTACGTCTCCTATATCCGACCATGAAACCCTGTGAAGCCGTTTAAAGGTCTCATTTTCAAACTCGGCTACCTTAAATGCCAGATCGGTCCCATAAAAACCATCGATTGTGCAAACAATCTTTTCGTCCTTTACATCGATACCACGACACCAGTTAGGTTCATAACCTAGTCCAGTATCGGCAATTCTAATTATGCGCGAACTGAGATCACGGTTGAAAAGTGATATATCATCTATTTTTTCGCGAGGATTAGTTTCTTCCTTGTTAGATGCAATGATTATCTTACCATCAATGGATGTAAAATAGAAAAAACCATCGTGTATTGCTCCGTCATGAAGAAGCACTGTTGTTTTTTGATTGATTGTTCGCAATTCACAAGTTTGCGTTTTTAGATTGAGAACTATAAAACAGCCCAAATTGCGCGCTGTTAGCCAGATTTCGTCATCAATTATTTGAACATAGTTAAAATGAAAAATTCCCGTAGCACCTCTAAATTGTTTAGATAGAAATCGCCAATCGTATTCCATCAACTTTTCGTCATTTTTTACTATAGAAAGGTCTGCGTGTATTGTGTAATATTCTAATATGTCTCCATGATCATCAGTCAGAACAACGGTATCTTTTCCAGTCAGAATAGTAATTAATTTACCGTCATAATAGGTAATTCCATGAAGGTCATTCATAAGACGATGCGTTACAAAACCCTCACATTTTAAAGTGGTTTTGTCTAATTTATAAACACCATTCCATCCCCCAGCAAACACATGGTCTTTTGCCAATGTTAGACCAGTCATACCAAATCGTGGCAGGGTATCAAAATCCTTTGCACTTTGCAAAGGTGGTTCACCCATGATAGGCATCGAACAATTTCTAAATTCGCTGATATTACGAGGATTTTCAAAATCATTAATTTTTGATTTTCCATCCTCAAAAACTGCTAGGCATGGCAGGCTGTTTCCGGACAGTGAATGCTTGTCATTACTATATCCATGAACAAAACTAGTTATTATTCTATTCGCCAAAACTTCCCCCAATAATAGGTTGTTTACACCTCAGGCCCTAGAAAATAAGCTTAAGGTTTATATATGACAACATTAAAGTTACTGAAATTTTTTGTGCTAAAGACACCTCTAATACGACCTATACAAAAGACAAAAACCGTTTTCTCTCTAACTTAGTGAGACATTCCACTCCGGACGCGACAAAGCAGAAACATCGTCAAAAAGGGAGAAGTAAAAAGCGTCATAAAAAATGCAAACGACATCAATATTACAGCTCGAATGCCAAACACTCCATGGCTTCCAAATCGAGCAGTTTTTACTAAAAAGTAAAATCCTACAAACCAGATTGGTAAGCCAAAAGTTCTAAGTAGCCACAAATGGGTTGAATGAACGTACCCACGCTCATCAATCAAATTAGATTCCAGTACCCATCCCAATCTATCGCCCCAAACCAGAGCCAAGAAATTATTTTCCATATTTAATAACAATGCTTTAGTTTCTAAAACACGCTCCGCCAGTGAATAAGTATGGGAAAGTGAAAAAATATGAGTCTCAGGTGTTATAAGTTTGGCTAATATCAAAGGCAGCACTGCTCCAATCCCTGCAGAAACTGCTATAAACAAAGTTCTAAGCTGGATTGAACGGACAAAAAAAGAAACAAACAGAGAAAAAAATAATATTTTATAAGTTGTTTTTGTGGTCGCGGCAAAAAGTAAAGCGATGCTTCGCATCTGACCTTGAAAACCAAAGAATAACATAATAGCTAACGAGAACGTGTTGGCATTTCTGTAAGTTCCGAATCCAATCCACAAATACAAATATGCAATACCCAAAAGCAGTATGAGCCAACGTAACCTTCTGATAACATCTATAAAGTCCTCAACGTACATTTTCTGTGACATAAGTATTAAGATTGCTGCTAAAAATAATAAATAGAATGTTTTCACAAACTCTGGGCCAACCCCAATAACACCACTTTTAACGGCCTGTAAGCAAAAAACAAAAAGGAGTATAAGAAAAGCTTTGGCATTAAACTTAGACAGAGCGGGAATCACAAGTATTGCAAAGGTAAAAATAGAAATGTAATTTAACGAAAAACCAAATGTGTTTATGATTGCCTGCATTACCGCAAACATTTCAGATAGAACTGTGGCATAAGCTAGGTAAACAGATCTAGGCATCAGGACTCACAAATTTTGAAAACGCTTAACTAACTACATCATCACAATTGAGTTTTACGCTAAAAGCTTTTATCATGCTTTATCAAACTCTGAGTTTAGGTACGATGACACGTAACCCTTTTCAGATAGGGCGACACAAGCCTCCAAGGTTTTTCGCACCTTATCTCCGAAACCTTCAAGGTGATCACCAGTTGGGCCCCAAGTTCCATCCTGGATCGTATTTTCAAGATATTGTCTGACAAATTTTTTGATTTTTTGTTCAGCAACCTGCCCTGCTGGAAACCTGTAGTACCAATCATTAAAGTCATCAAAATCGTCAATGTTGTGAACAATATTTTGCATTGAATAGTGGCAACTACCAAGTGATAAAACTGGTTTGCCAATTACGGCCGCCTCTATTCCTGTTGTACTTGAGGTATTAATAAGTACCTTTTTTGAAATATCAATCAATTGACCTGTGCTAATTTCCATACTTGCAAATACAACATTTTCCCTACTTAGGATGCTTTCATAATGACTTATAGGCCTAAATCCAACTGCAGAAGGGTGCTCTTTAACAATGAGCAGAACATCATCTGGAACAGAGCCAGTTACTTTATTTATGACAGATTTATAATCTGACAGTCTATAATCGATGTTCATGTAACAGATTGCTGACTCTGGACACATAGCGAGTGGCCAAAAAACAATATCTCTGTAATTTTTTGACTTACTCAAAATTTGATCGAATTTTACATCGTAATATGAATTAGCGGTAAGCTGCTTCAGAGAAGTAATAGTAATAGCGTTCTCATTTGGAAATATTGCATTATAATGAAATGAGAGCGGGTCAGAATGTCTTCTTTTCCAATAAGAAAATAATATTTTCTTTGCGATCTCACGAAGAAACTTTAACAAAATTTTCGATTTTGTTCTTTTCTGTATGTTTTGATAAGAAGCCTTAAAGTCGTTTCTAAATGTTTCTATCGCAGAATAAATTTCATTCTCTTCTACATCTCTTATTTTTGGAGTATCAAGCCCGTTGGTTATCCGGACAAGTCCAGGCAAAGGTGAACGACGGGGCTGAAAACAAGAAATTTTATGCTTGGCACAAAGTCGACAAAAAATATCTGCCACATAATTATCAACAGCCTGCATAACAACTAATTCAGGGGCGTTATCAACTATGAAATTTTCTGAGCAGTGCCAAATCTTTCGAACATTTTCTCTAGCCTGTTTGTTATTAATCCCTGAAAGGTAACGACAGCGCAGGATTATGGAGTTTAGAATCCGCTCATCCAATTCTGCTTCAAAAGACGTTTTATAGAAGGAGTCAATGATACCTGTTTCATCATTTCGACGCTCTGAAGATAAGAAAATTAGGTTATGGCCCGAAGCTCTCAATTCTCTTGACATTTTTTTATGGAAAAACATTTGATAAGCTACAATTTTCATGCGAACTTCACCCTATTCATGAACTGGTTTTCTCATAAAGAATTCTTTATTGAGCTTTAGACTTGAACATTGTTTTGCCAAAAAAAACTAATTCGAAAAACTGCAATTAATGTAAAGAAGCGGCATTCTCCCCTCCTCCTCGAAGGGACCACATTTGTATAAACAAAGAAGTAACCTTTTCGATGAAATTTAGAAAGTCAAAAAATATTAAACTATAAACTCAGGTGAAAAACTAATATCATAATTTCCATATTACACCTGCCAAATAAGGGTTGTGGATATCTGAGCATCCAAAGTTGCCAAATTGGTTAGGCATATGGTTTGAGTTGGAATTTTTAAACCAAATTCTGGGTGCCACTCGCTTCTGATCAAATTGAGCTTGGCATTCTCTGAAACAGTCATGTCAACTGAAAGATCCCCATTTTTGCTAGACATTCTTGCGCTTTGCTCATTTATCAAACTTATCTCAATATCAGGATGTAAATGAAAGAAAATTTCAACATTATGTGTTCCCTTTCCAAGTATAAAATCATCTAACTTCAGTCCTTTATCTGTTAGAGTCCACCGACGGCGATGGAGTGGGCTCCCAAATAAATGAGTGTAGCCATCGTGCGACGCCTCTATAATTGTTTCATTAGTTTGCTCTAAAATTTCAACATCAAAAACACTTGCACGCCTGCCCACTCTGAAACCTGCCCAAACTTCTGTTGAGTTTTCCCCATCCAAGCACAATGTGGAGTGAGCAGTTGTGCCTCTTTGCAAGCTCCGTTCTAAACCAGTTTCATAAGTTCCTGTTCCGCCGTTGACTATTACACGTTGAGTGGCCAACGATAGTTCAAAACTTAGAGTATCTGCATGTGCATGTGCCGGTAAATAATTGGGGCCGACAGAGGCCAAATCTGCAATTATTATCGCCTGACCACGCTGTAAACGATAATATCCGCTGTCTGGCAGCGAATGACACGGAGTGCTGATCGGTTCTGAAAACTTTTGAACTAAACGACTAGCATAATCTCTTAATGCCGAATTTTTTGCCGCCACACCAAATGCCGCGTCATTAAAAAATGAAATTTCATCATCAGGATGTGTCATTGCGTTCAGCCATGTTAACATGGGACTGATGTAACGAGACCACTCATGAACTATTTCAGCTTGTATGGCTGTCAATCCAGAAGAATACCTTTTTGTAAGAGAAATTATGTCTAAAATATCTTCTAGAGCTAATGCATGATACATTGGGCTGAGTTCAAACTGGCCTCCGTCTGGCAAAATTTGTTCAATTAATTGTCTGGAAATAATCCTTACACCAGTATTTACCCAACGATTTGCCTCCTCTCCTTGAAAAAACAATCCCGCAAACATTAACGCCTTTGCATTTGCAAAAAGATGGTTTCCTAATAAATGCCACTCGAGCCGCTTTTCTAAATAGCGTGCTTGAATAGCCAAACTATTTACCATTTCCACTGAAACCAATTTAGGATGTAATTGAGCCCATTTTACCCAATTTACAATGCGCAATGATGTAGGATAAGGTTCCCAGCCATTACCAAGGGGAGGTGGGTTTTCTAATATCCATTGCGCAATTAATTCTTGATGCCACTTCAGGCGAGCGTTGACATCTTGAACTTTTAACTCATTAAAATAATGTAGGTTATAGCATAATAATTTTGGAAGATGAGATGGATTCCATCCTTCGTTTTTTACATCATGGCGATGCCCGAATATCAAGAATTGGCCCGGGCCAGTCAATACAGGACGCCCACAAATAGGTATGTGCCAGTCCGACGTCGAATCCCTTAGCTTCACCGCTTCGCCAAAGTATATGCGCGGTTTGTATAGCCTAAAAATTACACGATATATAATCTGAATTAGGCGAAGGTGCCTGATAGTACGCCAGATAAGGCCCAGATTCGACAATTTAAAATAAATTCCTTTTACAACGCAAGTATTGTCTCAGAGTAAATAACTCAGCTATTTTTACTGGGGGACCATATCTGAAGCCAATTTGATATGAAAATCAATTGCCAGATCTTGTAAGTGTTATTATTTCTGCCTGAAAAGTGATTCTCTAAAATGCGTTCAACAGGAGATTCATTGAGAAAGCTTGTGAAAGCTGGAGTTAAAATCATTTGTTTTAATTCTGAACGAGTGAATTTTGATATTACATCCTCTAATGGGGGATTAAACCCCTCTTTTCTCCCAAAATTAACATCCCGGCCAAACAGTTCTTTTACACAATTCAACAGTAACACTTTTCCCGTCTTAGGAAATTTTTTCCGCAGCTTAGTATTTTTAAACCAACCATTTAAAATTGATAGATCTAAAAGCGGTACACGAACTTCTATTGATTCCTGCATTGATGATTTATCAGTCACAATTAAGTTGTGTGCCAAAAAGCCTTTTTGATCTAGCGAAAGTGCCTTGCTCAATGGATCTTGTTGTGGAGCAGTACTAGCAATTCTATTAAGTTTTTTCAGAATTTTTTTATTGCGCCTGTCCAACTCAGGATCTCCCTGTAATAATTCATTTATTTCTGCTGTAGTCAAATATCCAATCACGCGCGCATACGCCCACACAAAATTCTTTTCCGAAAAGAAAGATATAAATCGCTCTATTTTTTTTGATTGAACAAAAACTTTTCGCAAACCCGGCAGTTTCATAGCAATCCGAGCAAAGAAAGCCGCCCAACGGCAAAGCCACAACCAATCTAAAAATACATACCTAGGGTATCCTGCAAAAAACTCATCACCGCCCATGCCTGAAAACATGACTACAAATCCGCGTTTACGTGCTAGTTGGGCAACTTTTTGGGAGGCAATATAAGTGTAGTCTGAGATAGGCTCCTCAATCTTCGAGGCAATTATGCTTACATGTTCGCAAAATTGTTCCACTGTCAGTTCGCTATTTAAGTCCGCAACTTCTAATTCAACACCAAGTTCTTTCGATAATTTTTGAGCCCTAATTAGCTCTATATTTTTTTCACTTTCCTTATTTGAATTTATATACAGACCTCGAGACCTTATCGTTCCAAGCAGTGCTGTTGAATCAATTCCACCACTATAAAATGTGCCTGAAGCAACATCGGCGTCTTTTTGCCCTTTTATAGCATTAAAAATCAGATGTTTAGGATCATTTGTAATTGCAGGTGGACCAGAAAAAGCACCGATTTTTTCACTACACCACACGCCGTTTCCCCATAGTAAATATTCACCAGGGTAAACTTTAATCACATTTGAAAAACCAGTATTGGGTTCGTGTACATATCCAAAATTCAAGAATTCCAAAAAATCTGTTTGGCAAATTTCGGGCACAATTCCAAAAGGGGCGAGCGCTTTTACTTCAGACGCAAAAATAATTGTGTTTTCATTAATATGCAAATAAAGAGGTTTTATCCCCAATGGATCGCGAGCGAGAACGAGCTGTCCTGTTGATTTTTTATACCATGCAATGGCGTACATCCCATTAAACAGGGCGAATGCCGATTGACCAAAGTGATTCAATAACTCAACAACAACTTCACTGTCAGACCTTGTACGCCATTCGTGGTTCGGTAGCAATTCCCTTAGATATTTGAAATTGTAAATTTCCCCATTAAATATCACAATACTGTCTTCATTAGCTGAAATGATTGGTTGCTCAGCTTTGCTAGAAGTATCCATGATACTTAATCTGGTATGCCCAAGTCCTAAAAATGTCTCCTTTGTCGGCTTGGTAAAAAACTTTCCTAAACCATCAGGCCCACGATGTCGCAGCAACTTCAAACTGCTCTCTAGAGCATCACTATGGTTCACTTCACCGAAATAACCAGTTATTCCACACATGATTATTCGTTAAATTGTGAAATTGAATTAAATATCATTTTTTGTTGTTTTGAGCGGTTAACATACCAATTTATGTAATTTCTATATCCACGTTCTAAAGACCACTCAGGGCTGAAGCCAATCAACTCACGTGCTTTATCGTTGAGCAAAGTGCCTCGTATGGGCGTTGCCTGATTTCGTTCTTTTACCTGTACATCTATATTGGGAAAGAAATCTTTCAGAATGTCACATAATCTAAGAACAGGTTGCGCATCACCAAACGTGATGTTGAAAATCTCACTTTGAGCCCTGGGGTGAAAACCACATAAAATCAAACCCTGAACTAGATCTCTTATGTAAGTAAAATCTAATTTTTCATTTTCATCGCCCATAAAGATTAAATCTCGCCCAGCAAAAGCGTTTTCAAGAAAAATCTGCGATACACGGCGACTTATACATCGCTCACCATAAAGAGCTGATGGTCGAACAACAGAGAAATTCAACTCTGAGTATAAAGCAGTTTCTTCCAATATTTGCTCACTTACATGTTTAAGAAGCGCGTAAATGCCATATGGTTTGCAAGAATCATTTTCATCAACAGCATCTTTTGTAAAATGTCCGTAGACCGTGGAAGATGACATATATACTAAACGTGTATTGCTGTGTGTGGACAATTCGGTGACAACATTTGTAAATGGCATCAGGCCATTCTCTATAGCTAGCACAGGCCTCAAATTTGACCGTGACGCATGAGAAACCGCTGCTAAAAGGTAAACGACATCAAAACCTTGGCTCAAAAGCTTGCCAACCTCATATCGGTTCGCAGCATCTAAAATAACCAAATTGACCCCAGATGTACGTAGCAAATTAATGCGTTCATACAGAAAATCCTGATATATGAACATATCTTGACTTTCGTCAGGTTCAGTAGCCAAATTCAACAAACTATTTACATGAAAACCATCAGCGACCGTTACTTCGGCTCCTAAGGCTCGAAGCTCCAATGCCAAATTATGACCAATAAAGCCTGCCCCACCAATCAAGAGCACTCGCTTATTTTTTACTTCCACATAACTTTTAGTCATTACAGAAGTTCCTTAAAAGTTTTTGAAATCTTGAGCATGTCAACTTGATTAAGATGCGGTGCCACTGGAAACGCTATACATTCATCGGCAAATGTTGCAGCGATTGGATACAATTGAGGGTTATATCCATAAGTGTCAGAATAAAATTTCAATCGAGGCAGGGGATGAGGATAATAAATACTAGTCTGCACCCCCTCTTCCTTTAAGGCATTTATCATTTTATTTCGTTCAACTACTGTGCAGCCCTCAAGTTGCAGTATTAAGCAATAGTAGGACCGGTCGTCTGACATTTCTCCACCTTTGATTGTCACTCCATCGATACCTTGAAAGCAAGACTTTAGAGTTGCAAAGTTTTGTTTACGTTGGTTTTCAAATAATTCAATTTTCTTTAACTGCTCAACTCCTATCGCGGCAGGCAATTCAGCCATGCGGTAATTAAAGCCTAGCATAGTTACATCATATAACCCCGGTGTCTTTCGTTTATTAAACGCCCGATCTACGCCAAAAGCACGCTCCAACGCTAACTGGTCTCTAAAACAGGCATCGTTCATTACTAACATACCGCCTTCACCCGTAGTCATTTGCTTGACTGGGTGGAATGAAAAAGCTCCAGCATCTCCAAAAGAACCTACAGGTTTACCATCCACTTTAGCGCCCAGGGCGATAGCACAATCCTCAACTATATATAAGCCATTTTCAGAGGAAACTTTTACAATTTCTTTGATGTCACAGGGCACTCCATTAAAGTGCATTGCTGCAATTCCAATAGTCTTATCCGTGATGTATTTCTTGATAAGTTCCACATCTATATTCCCATCTTCGCAACAGTCAACAAATATCGGAGTTAAGCCAGCTAATTCGATTGCATGAGCTGTTGCCACATGTGTCATTGCCGGACAGATCACCTCATATTCTTTCTTACACAGAGGATTAATTGATTTAGTCAATGAATGATGGGCAAGATGAAGTCCTGCTGTGCAATTGGCTACACTCACAGCATTACTATATCCAAATCGTTTGCAAAATTCTTTTTCAAACTCTGTCGTCTTAGAGCCATGCACATAAATTCCAGATTCCATAACGTCTTGTACATTTTTGATTTCACTTTCGTCAGTAATGGGACGACCGAATGCAATCATAGAAATCTCCTGATGTTTAGTTCTTGAAAAATTTAAGTCGGTCCAAACCTCAATTTTAAATTTTCAAATTTAATAACTCGCCCAAGTTATTATGTTTGCTTGGAAAAATTTTGAATTCAATACGAACAAAATATAATTTAACTTAAAGGTTGCTTTGGCAGCTAGACTAAAGAGATATAACTTTTTTCCTTTAATTTATGGAGACTTTTTGTAAAAATTACACAAAAAACTTCGATGAATATCCCTTTTATCACATCGGTCACTATTTGCTATCTTCAATTGTTTGGAAAACAATTATCAGAATATTGAAAGGAGAGAATGGTAAATCTTTAGGCAAGGATTCATTTATTTGCATGTGGCGAGAGCATCAACCGCAAGTGAAATTTCCATGATTCTCTTGACATGTTCAAAATCAATATCCAACGGCGCACCATCTAAGATTGCAGAGACAAAATTTGGCAACAAGTCACCCTTTTCACTTGAAGGAAATGGACTGGTATCAACTTCACAAATTACGTTGGGCTCACTTCCAAAAAAATATTTGCTTACTCCACAATCATGAATAAAACTGCCTCTTGTTCCATAAACTTTTATTTGATGGAAGTGTTTAGTTTGTGAACCAAAATTTGCTCCAATTTTGCCAATTATATTATCACCAAACTTACCAATTGATAAAATCGTATCTGGCGGGCAAAAATCCGTGCCACATGTCACTGATTTGTTTGTTAGAGCTGACTTTGGTGAATAGGGAAATCCAGTAATCCACTGACAAAGGTCTAGAATATGAATGCCACCACCATGCATCACTGAATAACCGGGAGTTTTGGCACGCCATCCAAATACCAATTTGTCAACGCGTCCATAATCATAATTTCCTTCTACCGAAAAAATGTCACCTAATTCCCCATCATCAATTCGCCTTTTTAATCTTATAAAACGCTCCTCCTGACGTAAAATAAAATTTGACGAGAGCAACAGTTTAGAACCCCGATTGCATGCCCTCAAATATGCTTCGGAAATAGAATCTAATTCTTTTGAAGTTAAACAAATTGGTTTTTCTACAAAAACATGCTTTCCTGCGTCTAATGCATCAATAACGTGTTTGGCGTGATATTCATCATAGCTCGCAATAGATACAACATCGATTGAAGGGTCCAAAATAATGTCGTCAGAATTCGTAGTAGTTTCTTTGATCCCGCTACGAGAGGATACATCTGCCAATTTTTTTGAATTAATGTCACAAATTTTTACTGTAGTCGCGTATTGGCTTTTATTAAAACCGTAAATATGGCGCTCTCCTACACCCAATCCAATCACACCAACTTTAAGCATGTACTCCACTCGCGCTGTAAAGTGAATAACTTGCAATTCCGAATGGCCTAGGACCTTCTGGGTTAGATTTGGCCCACTCACGCAAAGCAGACAGGTCCTCAGATGTATCCACTGCCCATGTTGTTAATTCCTGTCTTTTGACATCTAGTCCACTAAAATTTAAAATATCAAATCGATGAGAATTTTGATAAAAAGTTTGGGTAACATGTTCAGAGGAGAACCCATCCAACAAACAGAATGATCGATTCAGGAATGTTTTTGCTCTAATCACTTCAACAGACTGCCCTTTAGGGTAGCTGCGTGGGAAAATATTTGTAACCAAATCTACATCATATTCATTAAACTTTAATATTGCTGTTGAGATCAATTCAGGGTCCAAAAATGGGCTATCCGCGCAAACACGAACAAAATTATCTAATTTAAATTCCATTATTGTTTTTGTAAATCGTTCATAAACGTTATCTAACGACCCACAACAATATTGGAGCCCGCGACTATTCGCAAACTCCACTATTGGTTTATCACTATTTTCAGCCGAAGTAGCAATAATCACCTGTTCTTCGCCTACGGCACTAGCACACCTTTCAGCAAGAATTCCTAGTATGGGTTGCCCATTAATTAATTCAAGTACCTTCCCCGGTAAGCGGGTCGATGACATCCGAGCCTGAATAATAACCATGCTCACAGATAAAAACTCTTATCAGGGTCAAGCTTTAAACTATCTTGTAGGTCAAATATATAACCGTCGTTACCAACCATTGTTTTTAAACTACTCCCTGGGAGGTTAGCAAACTGCCGATGATTTACTGCAAGAATAATACAATCATAGGGGGCATGACAAAAGCTCTCTACTAACTCAAAGTTAGCGCCTTCGACAGTTTCTAAATTAGGTTCAATCGCATGAACCGTGGTAATGTCTGCCAATTTGTTCGCTAATTCTAAAGCCTTAGAGTTCCGAGTGTCCTTACAATCTTCTTTAAAAGTCAATCCCATCACTAGAGAACGACCATGAACCTGTGGTACATTCTCAGTAAAATAATTAAATATTCTTTTAACCACACTTTCATTGACCATTCTAGCTGTAGTGACAAGCTTCGTATCTATCTCTTGTTTCTTGGCAGACTCAATTAAATAGTAAGGGTCAACACCTACACAGTGTCCGCCCACTATCCCAGGACGAAATGGAATAAAATTCCATTTAGTATTGGCTGCTTGCAAAACTTCACTTGTTCTAATCCCCATAGCATGAAACACAGATGACAACTCATTCATAAGTGCAATATTCACATCTCGTTGTATATTCTCAGTTAACTTTGCAGCTTCTGCAATCCGAATGCTTGAGGCTTCGTGAAGGCCTGCATCAATCACAGCTCCATAAACACTAGCGATGCGGTCTAAAGTTTGGGCGTTATCTCCTGCTACAACTTTGGTAATGCTTTTTATGGAATTAACCTTATCTCCAGGATTAATACGTTCTGGGCTGTATCCTAAATAGAAGTCCTGGCTCTGAATAAGATTTGACTGGCTAGCCAACAAAGGCCCACAAAAATCCTCTGTGCAGCCAGGGAAAACTGTTGATTCAAAAACTATGATATTCTCTTTTTTTATTATTTTTCCAATTCCATCACATGCTTCTTTCAGGGCACTTAAATCTGGAATGTTTTCAGAGTTAACAGGAGTAGGAACGGTTACTATATACATTGAGCATTCTTGAACCTCATCCAAGGCGCTATAAAACTGAACATTTGAGGCAAAAATTTCACTACTACTATGCTCACCATTTTCATCAATGCCATTTTTCAAATTTTGAACCCGGCATGCATCAACATCAAAGCCAATACATTCAAACTTAGAGCCTAATATCAAAGACAATGGCAAGCCGACGTATCCAAGCCCCACAACGCAAATTTTTTCACTCATTTTAGATCTCGCATTTAACTTGCCACTTTTTCAAAATAAAATTTTACTATTTTGATACATCATTAAGCTTTATTTATTTTTTATTATACACCTAAAAGTGGGCACGCCAGCTTCCCTTAAAATCCAGAATAATTCCTTTTTTGGGGCGTGAAATTTCAAACTCTTTGTGGTCAACTAGCAAAACATGTATGGCATCACTAGATAAAGCTTCAACCACATCCAACCCTGCGTGTCCTAGAACATTTGATTCAATATTTGGATCACAAAAGCGAATTCGACTTGGCTCTGATCTTTTAAGGCACTTGTATATATATAAAGAGGGGCTTTCACGGACATCTGCAACATTAGCCTTAAAAGTGAGCCCATAAATTATCACGTCACAGTTTTTTTGTTTTCTCATATGACTTTCAATTTGCGAAACAACCCAATCAGGTTTCGCATCATTAATAAGGCGTGCCTGCTTTATAAGTTTAGCTTGGTCAGGTGCACTAGATACAATAAACCAAGGGTCTACGGCAACACAATGCCCACCAACTCCCGGACCGGGTTGCAATACATTCACCCGTGGGTGTCGATTTGAAATATCTATTAATTCCCAAACGTCAATATCAAGCTCTTGACAGACAAGTGATAATTCGTTCGCAAAGGCAATATTGACATCACGGAAACTATTTTCCGTCAATTTAGCCATCTCTGCAACACGAGGACTAGACGCAATCAAACAGTCGCCTTTGACAAAGGTTTTATAAAGTTGTCGGGCAGCCTGTGAACAGAGCGTAGTCATGCCTCCAATAACACGATCATTTGCAGATAATTCCTGCATTATATTCCCAGGGAGAACGCGCTCTGGGCAATACGCAATCCGAATATCAGATGCCTCTCCTTTATTTTGAGGAAAAGTCAAATCCGGACGCGCCAATGCAAACCAGTCTGCGATCTTTTCGGTTGTTCCCACTGGAGAAGTTGATTCCAATATGACTAAATTATTTTTTTTGAGCAATGGGGCTATGGAGGCACAAGCAGTTTTCACTTGGCTAATGTCAGGATCTTTGTTTTCACCCTCAAAAGGTGTTGGAACAGTAATTAAGAAGGCGTCTGAATTCTCAGGAAACATGCTCGCACGAAGATATCCTTTTGAAATAGATTCACGCATAACATTTTCTAATTCTGGCTCAGCAATGTGAATTTTTCCTTTATTCACAGTGTCTACAATTTGCTCCTCTATATCAACACCGACCACCTCAATCTTGTGTGAAGATAATATTGCTGATGTTGGAAGACCAATATAACCAAGTCCCAAAATACAAACTTTATTAAAATTGAAGGCAATCATATACTTAGAATTTCTCTTAAATCTATCTGTTTTCCAACCAAAGATTAATGGCAGACATGATCCGTGATGTAGCTTTGCCATCCCCGTAAGGGTTGTGTATTAGGCTCATGTCATCGTAGGCCAACTTATGGTCTAATAGCCTCATTGTCTCATTTACAATCACTTTTGAGTCTGTTCCAACTAATTTCACTGTTCCTGCCTTCACAGCCTCTGGGCGTTCAGTTCTTTCCCGCATGACCAGAACAGGCTTTCCTAAAGACGGTGCCTCCTCTTGCACACCACCGGAATCTGTTAGAATAAGTTCCGCTTTGTCCATCAAATAAACAAAGGGTAAATACTCTTGTGGAGCAATTAGAGAAATGTTTTCTTTGTCTCCTATAAGTCTCTCCACACTTGACCGGACATTTGGGTTAGGGTGGACAGGATAAACAATATGAACATCATCTCGGAGAGAGATTTCTCTTAATGCACTGCATATACCATTGAAACCAACGCCAAAACTCTCCCTTCTATGACCTGTTACTAAAATCAGGCGCCTTTGACTTGGCAAAGAAAATTTTGCAGAAAGTGCATTATATAGACTAACGTCGCTGTTGATTATGCGCCTAGCCTCAAAAAGCGCATCAATTACTGTATTCCCCGTTACATGTATCGTTTCATCCTTTACGCCCTCCGCTAAAAGATTTTGGCGTGACTGTTCAGTAGGTGCAAAGTGCAATGAGGTGATTGAACTCGCTACTTTTCGGTTAATTTCCTCTGGCCATGGTGAATAAATATTGCCAGTCCTTAATCCAGCTTCGACATGCCCAACCGCAATCTGCTGATAATACCCTGCAAGTGAGGCAGCAAGTGTAGTTGTTGTATCGCCATGTACTAGAACCAAATCCGGGCTAAAATCCTTTAAAATAGTTTCTAAACCTGAGAGAATGCGAGCAGTTAAACCAGTCAAACTCTGCTCGCTCCTCATAATATCCAAATCATAATAAGGTGATATTTTAAAAATAGCTAAAGCCTGATCCAACATATCACGATGTTGAGCCGAAACACATACACGAGCATCCAGTAGATCTTCACTTTCCAAAGCCCTGACAACGGGCGCCATTTTTATGGCCTCTGGGCGTGTGCCAAATACTGTTAAAATCCTTTTTTTAGCCATGAGGGGCGTCAAATGCTTTCTAAATTTGCGACGATACAATGGTTAAACAACAATTGTTAAGAATTTGAAAGTTCGAAAATAAATAAATTCAACTTTATTAATGTAGAAATCTGATTGGATGCATTTAGCTCCAAAAAAGTTTCAAAATATTAAATGAAGTTATTTAGGACAGTGCACCTAATGAGAGTTTAGCCTCAACGAGGATAGAGCTTTCACATCAATCCGCTAAAAATCAATCGCCGGCTACTGAGATTCAGGTTTTCAGTAATATTTTAATAATTTTTTCTGCAGCCTCTTCGATATCTATTCGAGTTGTGTCAATTCGAATTTCTGGGCAATGAGGTTTTTCATAGGGACTATCAATTCCGGTAAAGTTTTTCAACTCACCAGAGCGCGCCTTAGCATATAGACCTTTCACATCTCGTGCCTCTGCTATCGACAGCGGGGTGTCTATAAACACCTCAATAAACTCTCCAGGTTTGATCATTTCACGCACCATTCTGCGTTCTGCCCGGAAAGGTGAAATAAATGCTGCAATAACTATTAAACCAGCATCAGTCATTAATTTAGCTACCTCGCCCACACGTCGAATATTCTCGATACGATCTGCATCTGTGAAACCTAGATCTTTATTTAAACCATGTCGCATATTGTCGCCATCCAAGAAGAAGGTATGGCGGCCCATATTAGCTAATTTTTTCTCAACTGCATTCGCAATTGTTGTTTTTCCAGAACCAGAAAGACCGGTCAACCAAGCTACCCTTGGTTTTTGGTTTTTTATCTTTGCACGATTTTCGCGGTCGACATCTAATTCCTGCCAATGAATATTCTGCGACCGACGCAATGCAAATTTGATGAGTCCTGCTCCTACCGTAGAATTTGTAACTTGATCAATCAGAATGAACCCCCCCAATTCACGATTCTTGTGATAAGGCGCAAACGGAACAGCACGGTCTACAGTTACCGTAGCTACTCCAATTGAATTTAATTTGAAAGTTTTTGCTGCTATGTGCTCCAATGAATTTACATTTATCTCATACTTTGGTTCTGAAACGACGGCAGTGACCAATTGAGGGCCAATTTTCAGATAATAACTTCGCCCTGGCATCAACGCCTCTTCATCCAACCAGATCATTGTTGTCTCAAACTGGTCAGCCACTTGCAAAAAGTTTTCTGCAGCAGTAATCATTTGCCCTCGAGAACAATCAACTTGATCCTTTAAAGTCAGTGTTACAGATTGTCCTGAAAAAGCTTTGTTTTTAGGCCCTTCAAATGAGACGATTTTTGACACAGCAGTAATTTTCCCCGATGGAAGAATGCTTACTTTATCTCCGGGAACGAGGGAACCACTGACAATTTTGCCGGCGAAGCCTCGGAAGTCTGAGTTAGGACGATTGACCCATTGTACGGGCATACAAAAGGCATCTTCTTGAGCTTTGGACTGTTCTAAATTTACGTTTTCAAGTATTTCAAGAATTGATGGCCCTGAATACCAAGATGTTTTCTCAGAACATTTTGTAATATTTTCGCCATTGGTTGCAGAAATGGGTACGGCACTGAACTCTTCTATTCCAATTTCTTTTGCAAAAGCCCTGTAGCCTGAGGAAATTTTTTCAAAGGCTTCTTGATCATAATCCACTAAATCCATCTTATTAACAGCTAAAACAATATTTTTAACCCCTACTAATTTTACTAAATAGCTGTGCCTTCGGGTTTGTGTCAAAACACCTTTACAAACATCTACCAAAATTACAGCCAAATCAGCCGTCGAAGCCCCAGTAACCATGTTCCTAGTGTATTGCTCATGGCCTGGTGTATCCGCTACGATAAATTTTCTTTTGTCCGTTGAAAAAAAACGATATGCAACGTCGATGGTAATGCCCTGCTCACGTTCGGCAGCTAATCCATCCAGCAATAGTGCAAAATCAATGTTGCCATTTTGAGTGCCTTTAGTTTTGCTATCGGCGGACAGCTGCTCTAACTGGTCCTCAAATATCATTTTGCTCTCATATAAGAGCCGTCCAATCAGTGTCGATTTTCCATCATCTACAGAGCCACAGGTAATAAATCTTAATAACGATTTGTGTTGATGCGCCTGCAAATATGCCTCTATATCCTGGCTGTTAGATGCATCGGTTTTATAGATGTAGCCCGTCATTTTTGAAGTTCCTAAAAATAGCCCTGTTGCTTCTTCATTTCCATTGACCCCGCCGGATCTAGATCTATCGCTCTGCCTTGACGTTCTGATGAAGCAGTCAATAGTGTCTCTTTTATTACCTCTGGTATGTTCTTTGCCTTTGACACTAAAGCTCCTGTGAGGGGATAACATCCCAATGTGCGAAACCGAATTGTTCTAAAGATTGGCTTCTCATTTTTCATCAAAGGAATACGATCATCATCCACCATTATTATTAATCCATCACGCTCCACTGTCGGGCGATATGCAGAAAAATAAAGTGGAACAATTTTTATCCCCTCGAGATAAATATATTGCCAAATATCTAATTCTGTCCAATTGGATAGAGGAAAGACTCTGATGCTTTCACCTTTCGACTTGAGCGCATTGTACAATGACCAAAGCTCTGGACGTTGAGACTTTGGGTCCCAGCGGTGCTGCTTATTACGAAATGAAAACACACGTTCTTTAGCACGAGACTTTTCTTCATCACGACGAGCACCCCCAAAAGCCACATCGAATTTATACAAATCTAATGCTTGCTTTAATCCTTCAGTTTTCCACATGTGGGTGTGAAGAGCCCCATGTTCAAAAGGATTGATATTCTTTTCCTTAGCTTCTGGATTTTGGTAGACAATTAAATCCATTGCTGCATCGTTAGCTACTTCATTTCGTAGCTTATACATATCTCTGAATTTCCAATTTGTATCTACGTGTAATAGAGGAAAAGGCGGCACTTCTGGATAAAATGCCTTTTTTGCAAGATGCAACATCACCGCACTATCTTTACCCACCGAATACAACATTACTGGTTTGTTCGCTTCTGCAACAACCTCTCGCATGATATGAATTGCCTCGCTCTCTAAGCGCTCCAAATGCGTCAACATCGTATTTCCCCGCGCAGTATCACTATTCATGATTTTTCAAAGCCGATGAGGAAATACTTTTTGTAATCCTTCATGAAAAATTTCTTGCATTTCATTTTGCAAACCGCTCTTTATCCTAATGGCACCTTCAAATGAAAGAGACATGACCAACCAGAATAACCTAAAAGTATAAGTTTAGCTCGGATTTAGCTGTCTTCTTACAACTATTCTCTAATCTAAAATTTAAAGGATATATAATTCTTTCCTATTTTGAGAAACATAGTTGTATTCCAATTTACAAACACATCAAACCTTTTTCTATTCTGGAAAGATAATACTTGGCTACCAGAGGGCAGGGTAGCAAAATGAGCTGTACTTTAATTAGTTAGGTCGGAGAACGTTCATTCATGGTCAAACTTGATTAAGTCAGACAAAGCGAGATCGAAAAGTCACCAAAAATTACTTTTACACCTTCCAACATTATTATATTGTGAGCAACGTGGTTGCTCAGGTATTGTACGATTGCTCAATTGGGCTAATGATACCTTAATGAAAACTTTAAAATTTACTTCAATCTTGTCTGGGATTTAGTCGCCAGTTAGCCCAAAAACAAATCTGCTTATCAAATAAAATTTTTATTTTTGACACCAAAAACACCCCTTACTAAGGATAGAAAAATGTGTGAACGTGGCGTGAAATTCATTGCTGAAATTGGAATGAACCATAACGGGAATTTTGGTCTTTTTTTTGAATTAATTAAACAAGCTTCATTGGCTGGGGCTGACTTCGCAAAGTTCCAATTAGGTTGGAGGGCCAAGCCTGGTGAGATGAATAAGCTAGAACAGGAAGACGTAGCCACTATCTTGAGGTGTTGTGATTATCATAGTATTCAGCCGCTATTTTCTGTCTTTAACAAAGAATCTTTTGAACTTGCCGAGAGTTTTAAATTACCTGCATATAAAATTGCTTCACGTACGGTAAAAGAAGAGCCAGAGCTTGTAAGAGAGGTAATTAATACAGGAAAAACTGTTTTTATATCGCTAGGTATGACCGACGAGGTAATGCCTTTTGGCCAATCTAAATCGATATTTTACCTTTGGTGTCAGTCCCTTTATCCTGTTCATCCATGGGAGTTAAAGCAATTCCCAAAAAACTTTGTTCCTGGACAAATAAGTGGTTTGAGCGATCATTCAGTTGGGATTGAGTTACCACTAATCGCTATAATGAGGGGAGCTGAAATAATAGAAAAGCATTTCACTCTAGATAAATCTGATGTGACCATAAGAGATCATGCGCTGTCACTCACACCAGATGAATTTGGGCAAATGGTGAGACTAGGAACAGCAATCAAAAAATATAAAGAAATTGGGATATGAAAGCACTTTTTCTTACGACAGACACCCCGCACCACAATTATTTTATACGTCGATTTAAAAAAAAATGCGGTGAAATTTCCGTTGTTTACGAAACAAGCGAAGTAATACCGAGTTATCCTACCAAACACCCTTTTGAATATAAAAGAGATCAATTTGAAATTGAGTTATGGGGCAACCAGCGTCTTACACTTTCGCCAAATGAGGTATCGTGCCTGAAGTACGTTGAGAACATAAATCAACTCGAAATAGACGATCACATCACACAAAATAAAGATGTATGTATCGTTTTTGGGACAAGAAAAATAAACTTTAAAACTTTAGAAAGACTTCCTCCATTAACGGCAAATTTACATGGCGGCGATCCTGAATTATATCGTGGATTGGACAGCCACCTTTGGTCAATATGGCATAGAGATAAGAAAGGCCTCAAAACATGCTTACATCTGCTAAAACAGGAATTGGATTCAGGTGAAATTCTAGAAATGGAATCTCTTAACTTGTCTAGAACAGATAAAATTATCGGCCTTCGCGCTAAAAATACATCTTTGTGCGTAAAATTATGCAATCGTTTTTTTGATAAAATTTCAGATGGAAGTCCGCTAAATCCAAAGCCTCAAAAGAACAATTCACGATATTATTCGTTTATGCCAACCGAATTGAAAAACATCGTGGTTAACAGATTTGAAATCTTATTCTCTGATAGATCATCATGAAACTGGATGATTGCAAAAGATTGTTATCCAAAAACTCTGTGTGCATTTTTCTTCTACACGGTGTTGTGAAAGGTTCTGACTATGTTTTTCGTAATTTCAATCGAAAACATATACTGGAAAGTGAGTTCAATTTTTTCATTGAAAGTCTCTGTGAACTTGGCACACCAGTCTCAACTGATAATCTTATAGAATTCTCAAATGGGAGAAGAGTGCCTGATGGTGCTTTTGTAATTACTTTTGATGATGGCTTTGAAAATAATTTGTCAGTCGCAGCACCCATACTTAAAAAACATAATGTGCCAGCAACATTTTATCTTACCACGAACTTTATCTCAAATAATTTGATGAGTTGGGTAGACAGAATTGATTGGGCAATAGAAGAAAGTGCGAAGCGCCCAACTCTCGAAGTAGATGTGCCTTGGCACACTAAACCACTAGTATTGCAATCTGAGATTTCTAGACTTAGTTTTTTGAATGAAATAAGAAACGTAGTAAAACATGATATGTCAATCAATCAGCATGAATTAGCGGATAGCATTCAAGAGCAATTGGGATTTGAGAACACAAAATCAAATCACTCCGAGTTGGATGCAAAATTGACTTGGGAAGGAGTAAGATGTTTAGCTGATTGTGAACTGTTTACTATTGGTGGGCATACTCACAATCACCCAATCATGTCCTTCTTATCTGAAGCACAACTAAATTTTGAAATCCACCATTGCTTAGAATTATTGCGTGCAAAAGTGGGCATTCAAACCACACATTTTGCATACCCTGAAGGCTTATCTCATTGCTACAATAACCAAGTTATTTCTTGTCTCAAGGAACACCGCATCAAATGTTGTCCAACAGCAGAGCACGGGGTAAATGATTTTTCAATTGAGAGGGATTTGTTTAAATTAAAGAGGGTTTTTGTTGAATAATAGACTATTTAGTGACGCAACTATTCAAAATTAAAATGACAACCACTTGACTGCGCAAAGCACAATAAATTCGCTATTGCTGATTGCGGCAAAACACATCATCTCAGCACTTTCACTGTAAGGTTGGGTATTAAGAAGCTAAATAATAAAATCTATGAATGTTTTAAAAGCCCTTAGAGACTGAAGAGGCCGTCTTTCTTTCAAAAATAAATAGCCTTTTTGGAGACCGTAAAAATGAGATTGAATATTGATAACGACATAGTAGGGATAATCGGCGAAAATGAGCGAGCCAAGAGCATATACAAATATTTGAAGAAACGTTTAAACGTAATCCAAATGACTTCAAATGACTTTGATGACATTAAAGATAAAAAAGATATTTCTTTCAGAATTGGAATTTTAGCCGGCTATGGCAGAATTTTAGAAGGTGATAGAATTTCATTTTTCAATGATCATTTGCTGACTTGTCATGGTGGGATGCTTCCGGAATATCGAGGCTCTTCGCCGATGAACTGGGCTCTAGTTAATGGTGAACAATATTTTGGATTAAGTGTTATTAAAACCCGCAAAATAATTGATGAAGGTGAAATCTACGAATTTGCCAGATTTGACATTTTGGAAAATCATTCGATTCAAGACCTTCACAAAATAGCGCACAAGCATTTTCCGCCGCTTGTCTTCAGTTCTCTTTTAAAAATAGCTTATGATGTCAAACCAATTAAACAAATACAATTTGGGAAAAACTACTTTCCGGCACGTGACCTGAATGATGCCCAATGTAATTTTAAGAAACAGGCAGCTAGGGAGGTCGTAAATTTATTTCGGGCAGTTAGAGGGGCGTACCACCCTCCATGGTTTGAAATCCAAGGGGAGGTTGTTAAAATCAAGAACGCGCGTGTAGTTAGTAATTTTTTGGGGACTCCTGGAAAGGTCTATCAAATAAGGAACAATGAGATTCTAATTATGTGTAAAGCCGAGGCGGTATTTATCACAGTTGACAAGCCCAAATTATTTAAACGCTATATGGAAATTTAAATGTGCGGGATATATTGTCACCTCTCTAAAAATGAACAACGCATCAACGAAACCTTCCTAAAATCAGTGATGCATCGGCGAGGCCCTAACGAATTTAAACTAACACGCATTCCAGAAGTTTTGGGTCATAGAAACTTAATTATGGCTCACTCTCGATTAAGCATAACTGGAGTGCATAACGCTCTAAAGCAGCCAATAAGTTCAAATGGTAAACATTTTCTCTTTAACGGCGAAATCTACAACTATAAAAAATTGATCCGCAAATATGACTTAGGAGACCCGTCCCAGTCCGACACCGATGTTTTTTGGAAATTAATCAACAAAATTGGGTTAAGTGACACTCTTCGAGAAATCGATGGCATGTACGCTTTTGTATATGTATCTGAAAAATCGAATGAAATATTTTATGGCGTAGACCATTTTTCACAAAAGCCACTCTACCTGTATCATGATGAGGAAAATTTTGTTTTAATTTCTGAACCTGAATATTTACTTTGTCACCAAATAAACCTGAGGTTGAATTCAAATTTTGCGAATGATCTGATTCAGGTTGGATATAAATTCAGAAATGACTTTCAAGAAACAGAAATAAACAATTTACAAAGAGTACGTGGAGACCAAATTTTTCAATTCAAACCGTCAGATAGTTGGGACAATATCAATAGATCGGAAATAGTAAATCGAGAATATGACCCGCTCGTTTTTTCAGACCGCGGTGTTAATACATTACAACACCTTATCAAAGAAACCATTCCCGCAGAAGTAAAATTTGCCCTTCCCTTGTCCAGTGGGGTTGACAGTAACTTATTACTAGAAATTGTGAAAAACTATACGCGCAATGATAACTTTCAAGGAGTTTATACGGTTGACTCCCCAGACCATCGGTATTCAGAAAGACACTATTTAAGTGATACAGTGAAAGTTTTGAGAGAACTTGGGATACCGCACTACTATGTCAATGCGCCAGATGGTAAAGCATTTCAAGATATCTTGAAAAGCATGGTTCGGCAAAGATTAGGGTTCGTGAGTGGGCTTAATTACATCGGCCAATATCAACTCTATAAGCTAATGAATAAACATGGTGTGAAAGTGAGTCTAAGCGGCGTAGGCTTAGATGAATTATTCACTGGTTATTATGACCATTACAACCTGTATTATGCCATGTCACAAGAGGAAGATTTCGCTAAATCTTGGAACCTCAATATTAAACCACTAGTCAGGAATCATTGGCTGCATGATTTGGAATTATTTATAAAACGGCCTGAAGAACGTGGTCATCTCATGGAAAACAAAGAAGACTTTCAGAAGCTTTTTAAGCATGTAGCAATACCGCCCAAGTTTGATGAAGATAAAAATCTGAGTATGCTCCGACGAAGATTAAAAAGAGAATTACTAGACGAAATCACCCCAAACGTTCTGAGAGATGACGATTTTAATTCAATGTATCATAGTGTTGAAAGTCGTGCCCCTTATCTCCTTGAAAGTATTCATATGCTCTCGATGCAATATAACGAAGACGAGTTGTTTGCAGGAAACATTGCAAAATCAGTCCCAAGAGCTTTTGGGCGTCAATTGAATAACACAAACCCCGCGTTTAATAGGTTCAAAAAAGTAGGGTTCAATCTAAGTATTTGGGACCTTATCAAAGGGACCGAAATAGAATTATTGGAACTTTTGCATAGCTCTCATTTTATTAGAAGCTATTTGAACTTAGATGAGTTCCTTATTCATTTTCAGTCCAAGAACTCCAGTAATTACTTTTCAAAAATGCTTTTCAGCCTGATAAACATTGCGATCCTTGAAGAGGAATTACATTGAAATATTGTGATATTTGTATTTTACCGTCCACAAGGCCAGGTATCCGATTCGACCCTTTAACTAACAAGTGCAGTTGCTCATTCTCCAGAGGGCAATCTCGCAAGTCCGCTAGAGAGAGGGAGGTGGAGTTCTTAGAATTAGTCAAAGATGTTAAATCACACAATAAGAATTGGGATTGCGTAATTCCTGTCTCCGGAGGAAAAGATAGTACATGGCAAACATTAAAAGCGCTTGAATATGGTTTGAAGCCTCTTTGCATTACCTGGAAAACGCCCGGAAGAACAGAATTAGGCCAGAGGAATCTTCAGAATTTAATAAATTTAGGCGTCGACCATTTCGACGTTTCAATTTCACCTAAAATTGAACGAGAACTTACTAAACAAGCATTCTTAAGAATTGGAATTCCAGCACTGCCAATGCATATGGCCTTATTTTCCATCCCAACACGCATTGCAATTTCCCTCAACATTCCACTCATTCTGTGGGGGGAAAATTCAGCATTCGAATACGGGGGAACAGATGAGGATGCCAACTCCTTTACTTTAACAAAGGACTGGTTGACTCGATATGGTGTAAATGGGGGAACAGTGATTGAAGATTGGATCTCAAAAAAACTCAGCAAAAAAGATTTATTTTTGTACACTTATCCAGATGACGCAGAGATTACTGAGGCCGGCATAAAAGCTGTTTTTCTAGGGTATTTTTTTGATTGGTCACCCAGGGAAGCCTATAAAGTGGCTGCCTCAAAAGGTTTCAAAGCCGCAGATAAACCAGTAGTTGGTTCATTCAATTTTGCCGACGTCGATGAGGCATTTATTATGACTGTTCATCACTGGCTCAAGTGGTATAAATTCGGCATAACAAGAGATTGGGATAATTTATCATTAGATATTCGAGCAAACAAAATCTCACGCGAAAAGGCCATAAAAATCCTTAAAGAAAAAGGCGAAGACATCCCTCTGAAAGAGATTCAGAGCTTTTGTAATTACATTCAGATAAGCACTTCTGACTTTTTTGACGCTGCTGAAAAATTCAGAAACCCAGACATCTGGGTTTTTGATCCTTCGCTTAACCATTTCAAAATAAGAAATTTTCTAATAGATGATTTTGATTGGAGAAATAAATGAAATTTGAGAAAACAATTCCTCCTAGAAGGTTTGTTGTCGGAAAATCGAAGATCTCGATCAGTGATACAGCTTCAATTTTTCTCCAAGACGACGAGCAAGTGACTTTCAAAACAGACCAAGGTGCTGAATATGATGTGTGCAGAAAAAATTGGGGCTATTATGCTACTCCGTCCATAAATGGAAGACTCAGTAATTTTGGATATAAAACAGCATTAGTAAAGAATGAGGATACCGGGATGCTATATGTAATGTTGGTTGAAAAACATAAAATTCCAGAATTTCAAGGTTATTTAGACAAAGAAGCTCTAATTTTACATAGTTGGTTAGCATAAGATGAGAATGGTTTGGACAATTCTGCTTAGAATGAGGCTTTGGCTCAGAGGTATAAAAACAAACAAGTGTATCGCTGAAGGCCCGGTTAAGTTAGATCTAAATTCCGAAGCAAAAATTACACTCGGTAGAAACGTATTTTTCCGAGGCAACTGCGAGCTAAAAGTTCGCGAGAATGGGCTTATTGAACTGGGAGATAACGTAAGGTTGGATTTTGGTGTTCGCATTACGGTTGCGGCTGATTATTCAATAAAATTACATGAGGGAGTAGATATCGGTTTTTGCTCACTCATTAATGGTGGAGAGGATATAACAATCGGGAGTGGAACAGCTCTAGGAGGGCACTGTGTGATCCAGAGTTCAGAACACATAGTGGCAAACAATCAAGAGATAAGTGTTGTTGAGGGTAATTATAAACGAGGGAAAATTTCTATAGGCAAGAGCACATGGCTAGCCAGCTTTGTAGTGGTGCGCCCGAATGTTACGATTGGTGACAATACTGTTATAGGAGCATTTTCGATAGTCAATAAGGATATTGGTGATGCCCAAATGGCAGCAGGCATACCAGCGGCAATCAAAAAGCGGCTCTAAATTCTAATTAACACACAGTTTTGTAAGATAATGACCGAATATATTAATGAGTTCAATTTAATATTATCCAACGTTTTCGATGCGAGTGACATCTCTTGAAACTATTAATTTTGAGTTTTTTTTTCCCACCTGATTTGGCTGCTGGCTCATTTAGGTCAAACAGTCTTTCAAGGGCATTGCTTTCAAATTTGCCAAAAAATTCAACAATTGAAATCATTACGACACAGCCAAACCGCTATAAATCATATAATAAAGATGCCAAAAAATTTGAAGCCCATAACGGATTGACCATTTACAGGGTACAGACCCCCGAACATAATAGCGGAGCAGTCGGTCAGGTAAAAGCTTTTGCGGTATACGCCTTCACTGTTCACAATTTAGTAAAAAACAAGCATTATGATTTAATCTTCGCAACTTCATCGCGTCTCATGACAGCAGCATTAGGGGCATATATTTCCCGACGGTCAAAAATACCACTTTACCTAGACATTCGTGATATTTTCCCAGACACCGTAAAACATCTATTTTCTAAAGAACTTGGTCCAATCCTTAACAAGGTTTTTTCTTTCATTGAGGCATTTACAATCAAGTCAGCCACAAAGGTTAACCTGGTTTCAAATGGGTTTCTTCCTTATTTCAGAGAGAGATATCCCAAACAAACTTATACAGTTTTCACAAATGGCATTGACCCAGAATTCGTGTACTCAGGGCAAAATTATCGTAAAAAACTAAAAAACAAAAAACTAACCGTAGTATATGCCGGCAATATCGGCGATGGCCAAGGCTTGCATCACATTATTCCAAATTTAGCGGTCAGCTACAAAGATAGATTAGTCTTCAAAATTATTGGTGATGGAAGTCGCAAGCGAGAATTGCAATCAGCATTGGAGGCTTCGTGCATCAAAAATGTATTAATTTCAAACCCAATTGAAAGAAGCAAATTAATGAATGTATATCAGTCGGCAGATATCTTGTTCCTACATTTAAACGATTACGGAGCCTTTAAAAAAGTATTGCCATCTAAGTTGTTTGAATATGCGGCTTCAGGAAAGCCAATTTGGGCAGGGGTATCTGGTTATGCAAGGGAGTTTATTGATCAGTATATTGAAAATGCAGCAGTTTTTTCTCCTTGTGATGAGAAAAGGGCCATAATTTCATTTGAAAGCCTAGAAATTGTTACCAAACCACGAACTAAATTTGTTGAAAAATTCACACGTGACCAAATCATGAACGAAATGTCACAAGATATTATAGAACTAATACAGTAGGCAAAATGCGTGTTTTTTTAACAGGGAGCAATGGTTTCATAGGCAATGCAATTGCAAATGCATTTGCAAAAGAAAATTTTGAGCTAACATTGCCAGTTCGAGACAAAACTGAGGTTAGTCTGGAACCATCAAAAAAAATATCTCATAAAAAAATTAAAACAATTGGACCCAACACCAATTGGACAAAAATGTTAGATGGAATAGACGTAGTTATTCACTGTGCCGCAAGAGCTCACCATACTCGAGAAAATAAAAAAAATGTCGAAGAATTATACAATAACATTAACGTAAAGGGCACAGTACGTTTATTCAGAGATTCGATAAAATCAGGCGTAAAAAGGTTTGTCTTTCTTAGTTCAGTCAAAGCAGTCAGTGAGATGACTTATCCAAATGATGCCTTATCCGAGCTTTCTGATTGCAAGCCTGTAGATGCATATGGAAGATCCAAACTTAAAGCAGAAATACAATTAAAAGAAATGAGTGACAATAACAAAATAGAGCTCATTATCATTAGAATGCCATTAGTGTATGGACCAAACGTAAAGGGAAATATGAGATCTCTAATCTGGGTAGCCCAGCAAAGAATTCCGCTACCTCTTCCAAAAGTTAGAAATCAAAGGTCTTTACTAGGGTTGCCGAATCTTGTTGATTTCATGCTACATGTAACGAAGCACGAAAACGTTCCACCGGGAACTTACTTTCTCAGTGATGGTTCAGACCAGTCAACACAAGACATAATCACAGCAATTAGAACAGCATCAGGTATTCAAAATTGTCAAATATTTGTAAAAGAGGCCTTATTGCAACAAGCGTTTAGATTGTTTGGTTTTCAAACTGTCTATCAAAAAATATTTGGGAACCTTCAAATAGATATAAGCAAAACACTATCGCAAACAGATTGGAGCCCAAAATTTTCATTTGAACAACAAATTATTGCAACATTGAATTGCCAAGATTTATTGTCATCTCAAAAATCTGAGTACAAACAATAACAGTATTTAAGCCTTCAATTATTTGTGTATTAAGGAGTTATGATTGGCAGTTTATTAACAATCTGATCCAAATAAACTTTTTAGATTTATTAAACTTTTAGCCTCAATTAGAACGTTTCATCAAATGTACAAAATATATTTTAAGCGACCTTTTGATTTTTCCTTAGCAATTCTATGCCTTATAATTTTGGCACCTATATTCGTCCTGTTAGGCCTCTCAATTCTGATCTTTGATGGTGGTCCAATAATTTTTATATCTTTTCGCACCGGGAAAAATGAAAGCAAATTTAAATTATTCAAGTTCCGGTCAATGCCAGTGGGAACCAAACTGCTTGCCAGTGACGACGCGAAAGATATAAGGATCAAGCCACTGGGAAAATTTCTAAGACGGTTTAATTTTGATGAATTGCCTCAGCTATGGAATATTCTTATTGGTGATATGTCTTTTGTGGGTCCAAGACCACCTCTCCCTTCACAAAAAGAACTCATAAAGCTGAGAAAGGAACATGGTATTTTGAACTGCCGACCCGGTTTAACCGGCTTAGCGCAAATAAACGGCTACAATGGTATGAAAATAGAAGATAAAGCGAAGCAAGACCTTGAATATGCTTCAAAAATCACTTTTCTATTGGACATCAAAATTATCTTGAAGACATTCTCTTATCTTGCTAAACCTCCGCCAATTTACTGATACAAGCATTCAACATTTCAAAATTTTCAACTACCATTATGGATTAAATAAACAACATCCACTCCCACTTTTTGCCCGAATCCAGAAATTCAGGTGCAGTCAAAACATATTTCTATACTTTGTTGCCTCTTATTACTCCCACAATAGATACATATAAAACCCCAATTCCCGCTCCAAAAAGGACACTTAGAAGGATTGTCCTAATATTATTTCTTTTTTTCTTAAAAACTGTGGATTCAGATGTGAATAGCACACTTTTAAAAACGCTCTGATTGACCACAGGTGTTTTGGAAAATATTTCTAACGCCTGCTCAACTCTTGTATCCATTTTAATAAACTGTTTCTTTCTTATGGTAGAAAATAATTCTTGCGAAGCTTGGTCAGTTATTGAAGGACCATAATTCTGTTCCTCTTGTTCAAGCATTTTTTGAAGGCTATTTATTTGTGAATCAAAAACTCCGATGTGATGAAGATTTTGCTCTAGCACGGAATTAAGGATGTTTTTAACGCGGATTTGAATAATTTCACGCACGTTTTCGTTTGCACGCACTCCTACTTCCTCAAGAATCTTTAACCACTTCTCTTGATTGTTAAATTCAAATCTCACAGTCCAATTCGGGTACATCTGTTTCCAACGGGTAGTTGACGATAAAGTAGGTGGCACAATAGAGACCCTCCCGGCGAGTCTTGCTATGGCGATTTCATATTCTCGTGCATTCTCATAATCTTGTTCTTCCAGCAGGCGGTGTTTCTTAAATGCCTTTTCTAATAATGTGCGATTACTCCATTGTTCTAGAAAAAGTTTAATTAAATTAGCTTCTGGTGTTTTGCTAAAATCCGGCACTGGAGGTAAGCCCCCCCCCCTATTTTTGTTCGCTTTTGTTGTTTGCCCAAACGATGGGTTGAATGGAGGAGCAAAAAATTTCTCATTTTCATCTCTCAAGATTAAGAGAACACCCTGAGCGTTGAACAGTGTATATTGCTCTGCTTCTTCAGCACTGATTGGTTTAATTTCTGTAACTGCAACAGAATTTTGTTCTGGGCCAAAAATCAAAAACCCAGAAACGATTATTGAACATAATGTAGAGCAGAGCAAAATAATCCATTTGCCGCGCCAAAGGGTTTCAAGCACTCTTAATAAGTCTAGGTCATCTTTTGATTGACTGTAGTTCATAATGATTTTCAATTTTCACTGTTGTAATTAATTCAATTTTCAGGTTGCTACAAATGGGGGAATATTTCTTGTAAATTTTAACTCTCTTAAACTAACACTCCCCGGCATGGCAACAATCTCACAGCGAAAAACTCTTGAAGAATATATTGGTTCATTTGTGAAATATCTAAACATCAAAATAAATTCGATACCATTCAACAAATTTTTCAATACCGTCAGTGACTGATGTTTTAGGTTTATAATGAAAATACTTACCTAGATCAACTACATCTGCATATGTGGCAAGCATATCTCCAGCCTGCATCGGCAACATCTCTAATGCCGCCCTTTTGCCGAGAGCTGTCTCCAAAATTTTAATAAAGTTCAATAAGGTTACTGGCTTACTATTGCCAATATTGTATATCGACCATGGGGCAAAACTAGAAGATGGATCCGGTTTATCTCCCTGCCAATATTTATTGGGTTTAGCAGGGTGGTCAATAACACGCATAATTCCATCGATAATATCATCTATGTATGTGAAATCACGCTTGTGATTTCCATTATTAAACACCGGTATTGGATTACCAGACAATATTGCCTGAGTAAATTTAAAAGGGGCCATATCTGGTCTTCCCCAGGGTCCATAAACCGTAAAAAATCTTAAGCCAGTGGTTGGCAGGTTATACAGATGACTGTAAGCATGAGCCATTAATTCATTTGATTTTTTACTGGCCGCATAGAGTGATAACGGATGATCAACATTTTGTTGCGTCGAATAAGGAATATTTAGATTAGCGCCATAAACACTTGACGAGCTCGCGTAAATATAGTGATCAACTTTATATTGTCGGCAACACTCTAGAATATTTGCAAAGCCAACCAAGTTGCTTTGTATGTAGATATCTGGATTATCAATAGAATGCCGCACGCCAGCCTGCGCAGCAAGATTAACGACGCGTTGTGGCTTATATTCTGAAAACACCTGTTCCATAGCGTTTCTATCTGAAATATCAAAACGCAGGTGAGAATAGTTCTTGTGATGCAAATGTCGTTCAAGACGCGCCTCTTTTAACGCTGGATCATAGTAATTATTATGATTATCAACGCCTATAACCGTGATACCTTTTTCAAGGAGCTTGATACATAACTCTGAGCCGATAAATCCTGCGGATCCGGTTACAAGGATTTTCATTACGATATCCGCCTGAACCAATTCAAATCAATAAGGCCTGTTTGGTCGTTAGCCACTATTTTCAACATCATCTTCTACTCAAAAATGACTTCATCATAAGTGTGCATAAATTTAACCCCTTCACAAGTCAAACACCGCCTAAATCATCAAAGTAAGTTTTCAAAACTTGCAAATTCCACTTCGAGCGAAGATGATATAATCTAACGACGTTACTCTGAGATGAAGGTCAAGCATTATCATGCATATTCATTCCCTAAGCCCCACTCTTGGCTCTGTCATTCTCGGCCTTAACCTCAGCCAGCCTCTCACAGAAGATATACTAGCTGAACTGCGCGCCGTTTGGCTGGACCGGCAAGTGATCGTTCTGCGAAACCAATCTCTATCCTCTGACCAATATCTCGCATTTGCACGGCAACTGGGCACGCCTGACATTTATCCCTTCCTAAAAGGTCTTGAGGGCTTCCCTGAAATTACCCCTATTTTAAAAAAAGAAACAGAGACAGTAAATTTCGGCGGTGTCTGGCATTCTGACACCACCTATCAGCCCCGCCCACCCATGGCGACTATGCTATATGCACTGGAATTACCCCCTATTGGCGGAGACACCCTATTTTCCAACCAGGTCCAAGCTTATGAGACCCTATCCGATGGGCTGAAAGAGACACTGGCCACGCTCAAGATAATCTGCCGACCAGATAAAATTACGGCCATGGCCACGAGGGCAGACAGAATTGCTGAACAGGGACGAGACACAAGTAAAGATAACTTAGTCGGCATCCATCCTGTCATTCGCACGCATCCAGAGACCGAGAGAAAATCCTTATATGTTAATCCGGCACACAGCTGTCATTTTGAAGGCTGGTCAATTGCTGAAAGTGACGGGCTATTGAATTTTTTGTATGCACATCAAATCAGGGAGGAATTTCAATGCCGTCATGTTTGGCAAGAGGGTGATTTGGCGATATGGGACAACCGCTGCACACTTCATTATCCTGTCAATGACTATCATGGACACAGACGCTTGTTACATCGCATCACACTGAAAGGTGACAAACCGGTCTGATAGGACCCGGCTGTCAGTTGCCTGCAATGGAACTCTGGATCATTATCACTGTAATTGCTGCCACGACCCAAACCCTGCGGTCTGCAGGACAGAAAAAAATGAAATCAGTGATGGGGGATTTTGGGGCCAGCTATATCCGGTTTTCTTATGCGTTGCCTTTCGCTGCACTTTGGCTCTGGCTGTGGATGCAGTCAACCGAACAAAGCATGCCCCAAACCACACAGATGTTCTGGCTATGGGTCAGCATAGGCGGCTTGATGCAAGTGATCTTCACGGTCCTTCTGATCACTCTATTTAATCACAGAAATTTTGCGGCCGGTACCGCCTTTTCAAAAACTGAAGTTCTGCAAGCTGCTATTTTTGAAGCGCTTATTATTGGCGAAATTGTGAATTTTCAGGTCGGGTTGGCTATTGCAATTGGCGTGTTAGCAATCCTAATGCTGTCCTTTCACAAATCTGATATAGGGCTGTCTGGCCTATTTTCATCTCTGCGGTCTAAACAGTCTCTTTTAGGTCTGGCAGCTGGCGCATTTTTAGGTCTATCCACAGTCAGCTTTCGGGCAGCAACCGATTCGCTTGCCACAGGTGATATTGTGCTAAGAGCCTCTATGTCAGCTGCAACATCAACCTTATTGCAAACATTTTTCATGGGCGGGATCATGTTTCTGATGGCAAGACGTGAACTTGTTCTTTCCTTTACAAACTGGCGTTCTGCCTGGCCAGTTGGCCTATTTGGCGCCATCACAACAGCGTGTTGGTTTACAGCATTCTCGCTGGAAAATGTTGCTTCTGTTCGGGCTGTCGGACAAGTTGAACTTTTGATTACACTTGGTTTTTCCATTCTATTTTTCAAAGAAAAAACGTCCCGTGTAGAACTGTTAGCCATTGCGCTATTGGCCTTATCCATCATTCTGGTATTAATAAATTAATGGAAAAATACTTTGGTAAGCCAAGAAAACTATTCCAAATAGAGAAAAAGATGGTTCTTCATTTAAATTTTGCTTTGGAAACCTGACATTTTGTTCTATTACCTCTCACACTATAAAAACGTACTATTGGAGGATTGAATGAAATTTCGTTCATTAATGTTGGCCGCAGGTGCCCTAGCACTGACAGCTGGACCAGCAACAACTGCCTTGGCGAAAGTTGAAGGGGATACTATCGTTCTCGGCTCAGCTATTTCCCTAACAGGTAAATATGCAACCAACGGTTTGCACACACAGCGCGGTTACGATTATGCTGCAAAAGTCATCAACGAGGCTGGCGGCGTTAATGTCGGTGGCAAAAGCTACAAATTAGCTATTAAGTACTATGACGATGAATCAACACCTGCCCGTGGCGCACAACTTGCTGAACGTCTTATTCAGCAGGATGGAGTTGAATTTATGCTTGGCCCATATAGCTCTGGCATGACAAAGGCAATTGCCCCAGTGTCAGAAAAATTTGGTGTACCAATGGTTGAAGCGGAAGGTGCATCACGATCGCTGTTCACGCAAGGCTATAAGTATTTGTTTGCTGTGCTTTCAACATCAGAGCAGTATCTCGCATCGGCTGTGCACATGGCCGCTGAGGAAAGAAAGAAAAATTTCAGAAGCCCGTCTGAAGTGCGCGTTGCCTTAGCATTCGAGGGCGACCCGTTCTCAATGGACGTGCGGGCCGGTGTTCTCGACAATATCGCTGAATATGACATGAAAGTCGTTATTGATGACCAATTGCCAGCAGACTTGTCAGATATGTCAACAACACTCACAAAGGTAAAGGCGCTAAAGCCTGATATTCTGATCATTTCCGGTCACTCAAAAGGTGCCGCCACAGCTGCACGTCAGATCGACGAAATGAAAGTAAATGTTCCAATGATTGCACTAACACATTGTGAAGCTGCAAAAGTTCAGGAAAAGTTCCCGAACGCTGCTACGGGTTTCCTTTGCCCAACACAGTGGGTGGAAACATTGTCAAAATCTGACCCAATGTTTGGAAGTGCAATGGATTGGAATGAAGGCTTCAAAAAAGAATATCCTTCATACACCTCTGTTCCTTACCAGTCAGCTCAGGCATCTGCCGCTGTTTATGTCTGGAAGGAAGGCTTCGAAAAAGCTAACAGCTTTGAGAAAAACACCGTAAGAGATGCTCTCTCAGCAGTTGAGATGGAAACCTTCTACGGTGATATCAAATTTTCTGAAGCAGGAAACAATATTGCAAAACCAATGTTCATGCGTCAAATCGGTGCGGATGGTTCGTACAGACTTGTTGAGTCTTTCAAAGACATGGCATTTCCACGCAACGTGACATACTAATTAAAATCAATTAAAAGAAAGGGCCAATTGGCCCTTTCTTTTATAAATTTTTCCGGAGACATTTATGTTAGATAATTTGCAGCTCCTATTTGTTTGGGCGCCCATTATCAATGTGCAAGTAATTTTAGAAGGCATCTTTGTTGGCGCCGTCTTTGCTTTAAGCGCATATGGGCTAGCCCTTGTCTGGGGCGTTATGAATATTAAAAACCTTGCACAGGGCGATTTTGTAATAATGGGCGGGTATATGGCTCTCTCCCTGTCACAAGCAAATGTACCTCTGCCTCTCATCTTGATAATTGTTGTTGCCAGCATGTTTGTTTATGGCTGGGTCATTTATATTGGGATAATTCGCCGGATTTTAGACCAAGATATGTTTGTTTCGCTTCTAGCAACATTTGGTTTGTCTTTGCTGATGCAACAGGTGATGAACCTAATTTACGGTCCAGAAGTGCAAATTATCGACCTGCACATGCCAAATTTTGATTTCTTTGACAATATGGTAAACGTACCATCATCCAAAATTCTTTCACTTTGCCTAGCAGCTATCATCGCCTTCAGTGTTGTCTTGTTCATGAAGAAGTCAAGAACAGGGCAAGCGATTAGAGCCACTGCCCAAGACCCTAGAGCTGCCCGCGTTCTGGGCATAAATACTGACCGTATTTATGCCATCACCTTCGCGTTCAATTCAGCCCTCTGTGGCGCCGCTGGCGTCCTTGTCGCAATTATATGGGTCATTCAGCCTTTCTATGGCATCACTTATTCCGTTCGCTCATTTGCAATTGTAACAGCCGCAGGTTTGGGTAACTTGCCTGGGGTTATTGGCGCTGCGTTTGGTATTGGTTTAGTTGAAAAATATACAGGCGTTATCATTGGAACCGCTTATGAGGTTGCGGCCCCAGTTACCATGCTGGTTCTTGTTCTCATCTGGCGGCAAATGTCTATGCGGAGCAACAGACAGGTATTAAGATAATGGTAAATAAAAACACACTTATAACCTACGGCGGTCTAGGACTTTTTGGCATCTTCGGGCCTATATTATTCCCTGAATACACGTTGTCCATAGCCTATCTCTGGATGATGGTATTAATGGCTTCAACCTGGGATACTCTGGGCGGCCAGATGGGCTACAACTCATTGGGCAACATCGCGTTCTTTGGCGTGGGCATGTATGTGTCAGCGATAGTACAAATATCGTTCTTTTATGATGGCGGGGTTGGTGAATATACATCTGCGATGGGGTCAATAAAACCTGAATTTACTGATGCAGAGTATTTCTACGGCTTGTTCTTAGGAATAGTTGTGGCGGCGCTCGTTGCGCTCGCGATGTCGGTTGCTTTGTCAACCTTTATGTTCGGACTACGCGGGCCCTACTTCGCAATTGGCTCACTCGGTATTGCCGTGGCCACAGCCGAACTGACCATTACAATTGATTACGTTGGTGGAGCATCAGGGATTTCAATGCCCCTATTCCCGGGCGACATTGAGTTCCGTTCAACCTTTTTCTACATCCTGTGTTTTATACTCACGATTATCTCCCATTTCCTATTGCGCTGGATGTATTCCACACAATTTGGGCTAGCAATTAATGCCATTCGTGATGATGAGGATAAGGCTGAAGCCATGGGCATCCCAACGCTTGTTTACAAGCGAATTGGATGGGGTGTAGCGGCCATGTTCATGGGCGCGATCGGCGCTGTTGCGGGAAATATGGCTGGCTTTATTGATAAAGAAGTCGCTTACCCCATCCCAACCTTTGGCATCTTTATGGTTGCCATGGTTTTGCTTGGTGGCAAAGGCACCTTATGGGGGCCAGTTGTTGGAGCTATCATTTTCCATGTGGTTAAAGAGACGACATGGACTTACTTGCTGAATTTACAATGGGTTGCCCTTGGCCTAATTCTAATTGTAAATATCGTGTATTTTCAGCAGGGCCTTATGGGTTGGCTGCAGACAAAATATCCAGAAATGTTCGGCATTGTTGTTGACGACGGCAATAAAACAGAGAAGGAGGCATAAACAATGACTGATATCATCAAAGTAAGCAATGTCTCCAAATCCTTTGGGGGTGTAAAGGCTAACGTCGACATTTCCATGACGGTAAAACAGGGGTCAATCACAGGTATTATTGGTCCGAATGGCTGCGGCAAGACGACCCTTTTCAACTCTATTGTTGGTTATCACCCAATTGATAGTGGTAACATTGAGTTTGATGGTCAAAAGATCACGCATCTTATGGTTGGCGAAATTGCACGTCTTGGAATGCTGCGTACGTTTCAGCAGACCCGCATTTATACAAAAATGAACTGTGTGGATAACATGCAAATTTCCGTCTCACACCGCAAAGATTCAAAGGATGGTATTTTTGCCAGCCGCCGCGGAGAGATAAAGGACCGGGGGGAGCATCTTCTAGAATTTGTAGGTCTATATTCGAAGCGCAACCTGATTTCAGGAGATCTATCATTCGGCCAGCAGAAACTTCTTGAATTTGCGATGGCCCTCATGAATGAACCAAAAGTGCTGCTTTTGGATGAACCAACGGCAGGAATTAACCCTACCCTAATTAATGGTCTGATTGACCGTCTGCAGCGAGCAAATGAAGAGCTCGGTATCACCTTATGTGTGATTGAACATAACATGAGGGTTATCATGAACCTGGCAGAACATATTTACTGCTTGTCAAATGGTAAAATGCTAGCAAGCGGCGCGCCGAAGGCGCTGCAGAATGATCAACGCGTGATTGACGCGTATCTCGGAGGACATTAATGGCTAAAGCCACGACAAAAAGACCTGCCAAAAAGGCAAAAACAACTTCGAAAAAAGTAGCTGGTAAAGAAGCTAAGGCAAAGACAGCGGCACAAACCGCTGCATCAGTGCAAACAGCAGCCAAAAAGACTGTGGCGAAAAAGGCAACAACAGCCACGAGGAAAGCCTCTTCTAAATCAACTGCACCAAAAAAGCCAAAGCAGAGCAAATCAGCTGCCAAGAGCAAAAAGAAGGTTACCGGTTACGGCAGTGGCGGCGTAGATGTAGTCATGTCTGTTGACCAGGTAGCAAAGGAAGCCGCCTCCATAGCAGCAAACGCTCCCAGCCATAAAGAACTTCTGAAGCTAACAGGCAACGAGCCGCTTCTGACCATTAACAGCCTGCGAGCAGGTTATGGAAAGATGGAAATCCTGCACGATTTCCATCTTGAAGTAGCAAAAGGTCAATCTTTGTGTCTAATCGGACCAAATGGCGCAGGTAAATCAACAGTGCTGCATTCTATCTTTGGCTTTACCAATATCTTTTCTGGAAAAATTAGTATTGGTGGTAAAGATGTGACTAACCTGACCCCATCCCAGAAATTGTCTGAGGCCGGCATTGCCTATATTCTTCAGGATAAATCTGTTTTTCCACAAATGACAGTCGAGGAAAATCTGCTGATGGGCGGGTTTTTAAAAAACCAGCCTGCTGAGGCTAAGGCAGCTGCCGAAATGGTGTTTGACAAATATTCACGTCTGGCTGACCGTCGGGACAAACCCGCAGGGGTATTGTCAGGAGGTGAGCGGCGATTGCTCGAAATATCACGTGCGTTGGTGATGAACCCGGAAGTGTTGCTGGTTGACGAGCCATCAATTGGTCTTGAGCCACGCTTCATTGACATGGTTTTTGAAATCCTTGATGATCTGCAACACCGGGATGGTAAAACCATCATTATGGTTGAACAGAATGCGAAAAAAGGTCTGTCTTTTGCTGACTTAGGCTATGTGCTGGTATCTGGTGAAACAGCTATCGCTGGAGCTGGTGATGACCTGTTGCAGAATCCAGATGTTGGCCGCCTGTTCTTGGGGGGATAATCTCCAGGGCGGGTCTCCGGTACCCCTTAAACTTTAGCTTATCCAAAAGGCAGGCCATAAGATAAAACCTGCCTTTTTAGTCTTTCTATAACTGTCCTGCCAAAAGCCAGACAGCAGCCCACAGGCCGCCGCCAACAAAGGCCAGCCCCCCTGAAGCCCACAAGTTCCGCCCGGCACAAAGAACAGAGGTCGGCAGTCTGAATAATTCACCAACCAGAACAACTGATAATGATGAAAATGAAGTCATGGTTCCTGCCGCCCACCCTATCATGTGAGCCTGCATGACAAAAATTGCATCAAAAACAGTCAGGGATGGCGCAAAATAGGCCAGCAAGGGAGCTGCGGAAATCACTGGATGAACACCCAAGACAGAGGCTAGCCAGACCAATACGGGCAGCCCCCAGATCATTAGCCATATCGAAAGGTCCCTACCAATCAAGCCATTAAGCATCACAGACAAAGAAGTAGTGTCAGCAGCCAGCGAGGCAATCACCATAGAGGCGGAAATGATTACCAGCTCATCGCCGCTGCCTTTTTGCAGCTGCCAAAATGTCTGCGCAATCTGCCGTGCGGTCTGCGGGCGGCGACACATCTGAATGACACATAAGATGGGCATGGTTGTGACCACAGCCAGCAAAGCTGTAAAGCCTGTCGCCACTGACAACAGAATAACAGCCGAAACAGCGATCAGTAAGCGCGGTAAGATTGGTCGCAAGGGCTGCATCGCGTCCAGCACAGAAAAACGCGCACCTTTCGGGGCAGCCAGGGCGGATGTTACCAGAAAAAAAAGCCCGGCAGTGACAAGTCCCAACATTATAGCCCCAAAGGAAATGCCGGACGGAAGATAAATATTCGCCACGGCAAAGCTTATGAAAAAAGGCGACCATAAGACTGCCCCATTCATACCGCGCAAAGAGGCTTCTGCTGCCACCCGGCGCCGTTCAAGCCCGGCTTTCGGCGGCAGCGTGGCAGCAACCAGCGCAAATGCCCCGATATTCATCACACCGCCCAGAACATGACTGGCCAGTTGCAGACCAGAAGCAGATGTCTTTGCAGGCAGCTGGCCAAGCTGGCGTTGTGTTTCCATCACTGAAGGCATCGTCTGCGCTGTTGCCCTGACAAGAGTCAATGTAGGAAGCAGACAGGCAAAAATCAGCACAAAGGCACCTGCATTGCGCAATTGATAAACTGAGGGCAATTCAGGCAGGATAAACCAACCAATGAGCAGCAGGGCCAGCAGAATAATCATTGACTGCAGGCGAAGCCGCATAACCGACAACAGCAATATCCCAATGAAGATAATTAGTGCTATGTCAGCTAAAGCCTCAATATCTGTAAGCGATAAAATGTGGGGCAAGGACAAAGCCCAACACATAAGCGCCAAAAAGACTTTCGCAGAGTCTAGAACAGACAAAAACACATTCACCTTAACCCGTTGGAAACAGAACAGCTTAGCAGCTGCATGATCTCTTAAGTCTATACAGACTTTTGCCAAATTCCTATACTTGTATTGCAATGACCCGTCATCCCCACCATTTCTTCAACCTGTATCATCTCACGGACAGGCCCTATGCTCTTCTCAGCGTGGTGTGTTTTTCTGAGGTAACAAGCATGCTCAGCTTTGCTGCCTGGCCACTGTTTCTGGTGAAGCTTCAGCCCTTATGGGGTCTTTCCAATTTCTCAGTTGGCTGGGTCAGCGGAGCCTATTTCATCGGGTATGTTTTCGCCACCCCTTTACTGGTTGGGCTGACAGACCGCTATGACGCAAAATATATCTATATATTCTCCACCCTAATCGCCGCAGTCGGCGCCTTTGGCTTTGCCCTGACGGCAGAGGGTTTTTGGAGCGCAGCTTCTTGCTGGGGGCTGGTCGGGGCAGGTCTTGCTGGCACCTATATGCCTGGCCTTCAGATCCTGAATGCAAGGCTGGATGATGACCATAGACTGCGGCTTCTGCCTTATTACACATCTGCATTTGGTATAGGTACAGGCCTGTCGTTTTTTGTCATGGGCTGGCTGTACAGCTATGCTGACTGGACATCTGCATTTATGTATGCAGGCTTGGGCAGCCTCTTTACAGGGCTATTAGTCAGCGCCGTGATCCGGCCACAGCCTTTGAAGAATGAGAGTGATGCGCCCCATCGCCACCCACTCGATTTCCGCCCAGCATTTAGAAATTCTGCGGCTATGCGCTATATCCTTTCTTATGGCGCACATAATTTTGAGCTGTTTGCCTTTCGGGGATGGCTGTTTGCCTATTTGATTTTTGCCGCAGGCTATTATGGGGTTCACCTGTCAGCAGAATGGTTGTCAGGTCTGATCTCGGTCATGGCGTTTAGTGGCATGGTTGCCTCTGTTTATGGCGCAAAACTGTGTCTTTCACATGGACGGGCACAGATGATTTCCCGCTTTGGGCTGGCCTCCTTTATTACAGCTGTTCTGTTTAGCCTGTCCGGCCATATCAGTTTTGCGTTTGTCCTGCTCTGTGCCGCAGCCTATAACATCACCATCATGCTTGATTCCGCCTCGCTTACAGCTGGCACAGTCTCAAAAGCCAATCCAAAGGACCGTGGAGCAACATTGGCTGTTCACACAATGATCGGCTTTTGCGGCAGTGCAGCAGGTGCCCCTGCAACGGGACTGGTACTCGATTTGTCCGGCGGGCAGACAACCATTATGGCCTGGTCAGCCACACTTGTCTGCATGGGGCTGGGCTCAGCTCTGGTCTGGATGATACTGCGCCGCAACAAGTTCAGCTAGTCTGGCAAACCATCAACAATCACAAATAGACGGTCCGCGCCATCACCCAGAACATCTCGTGCTTTTTGATATTCAGGGCTGTAATAAGCAGTCTGCGCTGTAGACAAATCTGGCCACGAGACAATTACATTACGCCCATAGTCACTGCCTTCTGTTGTTTCGTGTGCGCCGCCACGTGCCAGATAGCAGCCGCCATGTGCCTCTACAGCTGCTGCTGCCAACGGGGCATAAGCTTGGAGCTTTTTAGCATCCAGAATATTTACCCTCACCACCCAATAGGCTGCCATCATATCTTCCTTTCATCTTGTTTGCTTTGATCATATAGACAAACCGTCCATCTGCCATCTGAATTCAACGCCGATAAGCAGCAGTAAAAAATTATCTTGTTTATTGTGGCCAGCCGCGCCAAGAATAAGACTTACATATAGCTGCAAGACGGCTTTAGGCGGCAGCTGCAGGGATGAAAAAACGCATTTATGAACACCATCATGTCTGTAATTAATGGTTGGTCTTTTGCCAGCGCTCAAGCTGTCATTGAAAAGCGCTATCCGGCAACCATTGAGGTGATTGCTAAAATCCAACACAGCAAATCAGCCATGCTGGATAAGGCTCTTTGGCACACGCTAGAAATCTATGCAGAGTTGAAGGCAAAATATGTCTAGTATAGATTTATACAGCCGCCCCTGCTCACTTACCCCGCAAAAGCGTTCCGTTGTGTCTATCACAACAGACAGGCAAGCCGGCGGCATTGCCAATGCACTCGTTTCTTATTCAGCAGCACTGAACACCAAAGGTTATCGTCATACTATCATTCTTCCTCCTTCCGCTATTGTTGTTCCAACCCTTGAGAAGATGAAAACGGTTAACCTAATAAAAATACCCACCGGTTTGATAAAGTTCCATCTGTTGACCAGAGGCTTCTTTTCACAGCATATCTGCGCTGCTCTGGCAGAGGCAGATGTTTTTTTCCTGCATAACAGCGTTCTCTTACACGTTCTAAATCCCACAGAAAAGCCATGTTTCCTAGTCAACCATTCAGGTAAAACACGTAATCTGAACAGGGCTGATCATATTATATTTCTCACCAAAATTATGCGCTGCCGGACCATGGATAAACTGCCACAGCTTGCTAGCCACAAAGATAAACTGCATGTCCTGCCCCATGGATTTTCAACAAAAAAACCAAGAAAAAGAGCCCAACCTGCAAAAACACCGCCAAAATCAGTCCCGGTTAAACTGGTGTCTGCAGGCCGGTTTGTGGAAAAAAAAGGCTTTTCCACACTGATCGAGGCGGCCAGAATATCACAAGCGGCAGGTATAACCTGCCAGATTGATATTTATGGGGCTGGCCCATTAAAATCGTCACTGCAGAACCAAATTGCAAACAGTGGCCTTACATCTGTAACCCTTAAAGGCTGGTCAGATGACCTCAAAAGCATTTTTGCTGATGCTGATTTGTTCTGCTCGCCCTCACTTGATGAACCTTTCGGTCTGGTGATTGGCGAGGCAATGGCCATGGGTCTGCCAGTTATTACCTCAGATACAGATGGAGCAAGTGAGCTGTTTGGCATCAACACAGGCTCTACTGATGCAGCCCTGCAGCATGGTGGCATGATAATACCTGCTGGAGATACAGCAGCACTAGCAGCAGCGATTGGCCGGTTCTGTGCTGACGAGAAACTCCGCCAAACAGCCGGACGGAATGCTCGAAAACGCATTGAAACGAGCTTTACCCACACTCATCTGGCTGATCAGCTAGATCGGCTAATCAGTTCTGTGGCTCTGTCGCCAGGGGAAGAGCGGTCGTATATTTGATCTCTTCCATAGCAAAGGATGAGCAAACATCGGTTAATTTTACTTCAGAAATAAGCTCTTTATAAAACCGGTCATAGGCGGCTATATCAGAGACCACCACTCTCAGCAGATAATCCACCTCACCGCTCATCCGATAGAATTCAACTACTTCGCTTCGCTTTGAAATTCGGGTAGCAAATTCTACCAGCCAATCTGCATTATGCTGATCGGTTTTAATCGCCACAAATACGGACATACCAAAACCAATCTTTGGGCCATTTAGAAGCGCAACCCGGGCGCGGATAACCCCGTCTTCTTCCAGTTTTTGGATGCGCCGCCAGCAGGGCGTTACAGACAGACCAACCTTGCGAGCAATATCCGCAATAGGCTGAGTTGCGTCTTCCTGAAGAAGAGCAAGGAGCTTCCTGTCTGTATTATCCATCAATATATCATCTAGCCAGGATCTGAGCTGGCTTAACTCCTGACAGTTTCGCTGACACTAATCATGGGCGTCAGTCAAAACACTCTCAACACAAAGATCGGCATTCCATTAAAAAATAGCGGATAATTCGCCGCCAACCATTAGGCCTATGCAACAACTAAAGAATAATTATTCAAAACTTATTCAACCAAAGACTGTAAATTGACCTTTGTCAATTCAAAAATTTTACATCCTTTTTCAATAGGAGTGATTTTACTAGTCAGAACAGCCATTTTAACTGAAAATGGGTACATGACAAAACAGCCTACACATGCCACGCATCTGTATCCTGAAGGGTGGACAGATTACCGTCTAATTGACAGTGGAGAGGGACTGAAATTAGAACAGTTTGGCCCGTATCGCTTTATTAGGCCTGAACCACAGGCCTTATGGGCTAAATTTCTACCCGATTCTGAATGGACCTGCGCTGATGGAGTGTTCTTGCCGGGCAGCACAGAGGATAAGGGCAACTGGCAGCTATCAGATAGGCTGCCCACTTCTTGGCAGATGGTCTTTGAGGATGTAAAATTCACCGCCTTGCCTACGCCATTTCGGCATTTAGGATTTTTCCCCGAACAATCTGCGAACTGGCAGTGGACAGCAGAAAAAATTAAGACCTTTATTAAAAATACAAGCCGTGCGCCAAAACTGTTAAACCTATTTGCATATTCTGGTGTGGCTAGTCTACATGCAGCTGCTGCCGGCGCAGAAGTCACGCATCTTGATGCCAGCAAAAAAGCAGTAGCTTTGGCCTTTGATAATCGCGGTCTGTCTGGCCTGGAAAAAGCGCCGATTCGATTTATCACTGATGATGTGCTCCGCTTCGTAGCCCGTGAAAAGCGGCGCGGCAACCGTTATGAAGGGATTTTGTTGGACCCGCCAAAATATGGGCGAGGACCAAAAGGGGAAGTCTGGCAAATCAATGAAAATCTGCCGGAATTGCTAAATGGTTGCCGGACCTTGCTCTCCAATGAACCATTGTTATTTGTCGCAACCTTATATGCAATCCGCACCTCAACAACTGCTGTTCATGCAGCCATTGCAGATGTTCTGGAGGGGCTGGGCGGGGACATCAGATCAGGTGAATTAGCCTTGCGTGAAGACCGGGCAAACGGTCGGGGGATCGGCCAGGCCCTGTATGTCAGATGGTCCAGTTAAAAAACGGTAACAACTGCCTTCAGACCTTCAGCATCTCGTAAAGACAAATGCCTGTAGCAACAGCAAGATTTAGGCTGTCAGAGCGGCCTTTCATTGGCAAGCGGACAAGCTGTGTGCACAGCCCCATCATCTCCTCACTAAGACCAGCCTGCTCATTGCCCATTAATAGTACCAGCGGGCTGGACCAGTCTGCCTGCCGATAATCGATCGAAGCTGGCAGGGCTGTACCAATAACACTACCTTGCCAGATTTGGCAAAAGTTGGAAAATTCGGCAGCTGTAGCCTGCGCTAAACACACATTAAACACTGCCCCCATTGAAGCCCGAACCGCCTCAACTGAATAAGGGTCCGTGCAATCATCGATTAGAATAATGCCTGCAGCGGCAGCGGCATCAGCGGTGCGCAGAATCGTGCCAAGGTTACCTGGATCGCGCACCCTATCAAGAGCAACCCAGCAGCCAGCAGATGAGAGGCAAGCATTTATCTCATCAATTTTTGTCCATTTCTGAACAAAAGCACCAATAACCATCTGCGCATTATCTTTTCGGCTGATGCGTGAGAGCAGATGTTCTGTCACAGGCAGCACGCGCCCGCCTGATTTTTGGCAGGCGGCGATCAGCGTGGAAACACCCGGTTCTGCCTCACGCCCGGCAGCATAAACGATCCGAACAGGGGCATGGCCCAACTGCAGGGCTTCTATGCAAATCCGCATTCCTTCAGCCAGAAACCAACCTGTTTTCCTGCGGTATTTACGCTCATGCAAAGACCGCAACAGCTTTACCTCAGCATTCGCCGCAGAGGTGATAGGCGTTAACTCAGAAGCATCTGGAGACTTGGCTTTTTTTTCATCAGGACTCATGGACAGCAGACTACCCCGTCTGCTACGCGAAATCCAGTTTGCTGGAAGCGGACTGTCAGAACAGCCCTTCAATTTGCCCGTCAACATCAAGACCGATGCTTTGTGCTGCCGGTACACGGGGCAGGCCAGGCATAGTCATAATATCTCCGCAAATCACCACAATAAACCCTGCCCCAGCAGAAAGGCGCACTTCACGCACAGGTACAATATGGCCAATCGGCGCGCCACGCACGCTCGGATCTGTTGAAAATGAGTATTGGGTTTTGGCCATACAAATTGGTAGGTGTCCAAATCCTGCTGCCTCCCATTTACGCAACTGATTGCGGATTCTAGTATCTGCGGCCACATCATCAGCCCGGTATATGCGCGTGGCAATCGCCTTAATCTTTTCAAACAGTGGCAAGCTGTCTTGATACAGAAGCGCAAATTGGGCCGCTGCTGACTCACAGACAGAGACCACTTCTTCTGCTAGTTCAATAGTGCCTTCTGATCCCTTTGCCCAATGCTCGCAACGGATTGCTTTTACGCCCATCTGCAAGCTTTCAGCCATAATCACATCAATTTCTCCATCTGTGTCGGTTAAAAAGTGATTAATGGCAACCACAACAGGAACACCAAATTGCTTGATATTTTCAATATGGCGCAGAAGATTTTCACAGCCTTTTTGCACCGCTGGCACATTTTCTCCGTCAAGCTCATCTTTTGTGAGGCCACCATTCATCTTCAGCGCCCGAACGGTGGCTACCAGAACCACACATTTTGGGGCAAGCCCGGATTTACGGCATTTAATATTGAAAAATTTTTCTGCCCCTAAATCAGCTCCAAAACCCGCTTCTGTTATCACATATTCAGACAGTTTCATGGCTGAACGGGTGGCAATCACTGAATTACAGCCATGCGCAATATTCGCAAACGGCCCTCCATGGATAAAGGCTGGGTTATGTTCCAGCGTCTGCACCAGATTTGGCTGGATCGCTTCTTTCAGCAGAACTGTCATCGCCCCGTCTGCCTTGATATCCGCACAGGTGACAGGTGTTTTATCCCGCTTATAGCCAATTATAATCGCACCCAGACGGTGCTGTAGATCTGCTAAATTGATAGACAGGCATAAAATAGCCATGATTTCTGACGCGACAGTAATGTCGAAGCCTGATTCCCGCGGAAATCCGTTTGCGATGCCCCCCATGGATACAATATTATGCCGCAAAGCCCGGTCATTCATATCCATAACCCGCCGCCAAACCACACGGCGCACATCGATATCACTGTCATTGCCCCAATAGATGTGATTATCAATCATGGCCGCAAGCAGATTATGCGCAGAGGAGATTGCATGAAAATCACCCGTAAAATGCAGGTTGATGTCTTCCATTGGGATGACCTGAGCATAGCCGCCACCGGCCGCTCCGCCTTTCATCCCAAAACACGGCCCAAGAGAAGGTTCACGCAGACACATGGTTGCCTGTTTGCCGATTCGGTTTAGCCCGTCCCCCAGCCCAACAGTTGTCGTTGTCTTGCCTTCACCAGCTGGAGTGGGGTTAATCGCTGTGACCAAAACCAGCTTGGCATCTTTGCGTTCAGGGAGAGAATCAAGCCAACCCAGGTCGATCTTCGCCTTGTAATGCCCATATGGTTTGATAGCCGTATCAGGAATAGACAGGCTTTTGCCAATCTCCTGGATTGGTTTGGCAGTTGCTCCTCTTGCAATATCGATATCCTGCATAACCTCACCCCCAAAAAACCTTTATGTTCTCAAAACAAAAGAAAGCAAGCCTGAAAGTAACAGCTAAGCATTTGCGTAACGCGACACCGACTATTAAAAAACCGCCTAAGGGATGTGTTTTTTACTATTCTTGTCTTTTTTTTTAGGCCATTGTCACGAATAAAATAAATTATCAGGCCAGCTGTTTAGGTTCAGATGCCGATGAAAGAAGATAGAATAAAGACCCTTCTTCAAGCCAGCAAAAGTGCAGGCACACTGACGGTAGGCTTTTTGCTGGTTCCTAATTTTTCCATGCTGGCCTTTGCCTCAGCCCTAGAACCTTTGCGAGCAGCAAACCGAATGTCCGGTCAAAATTTATTTTCCTGGGTTATCTCAAGCCCTACAGGGGCAGCGCCAGAAGCATCAAACGGAGTCAGGGTTGATGTACAGGGCACCCCAGAAATGCTGCAGGACTGCCGGCTGGTCTTTGTCTGTGCCGGTCTGGAAGTGAAAGCTCATGCGGATAAGGAAACTTTGAATTTAATCCGCCGTCTGGATCGGAAAGGGGCTATTATCGGGGCAATTTGTACAGGCACCTATCTGATGGCTGCAGCTGGCCTGTTGGATGACCGGCGTTGCACTATTCATTGGGAGAATATTGATGGGCTAGCAGAGGAGTTCCCTTTACTGGAAATCACTAATGAGCTATTTGAAATTGATGATAAACGGGTAACATGTTCAGGCGGCACAGCTTCTCTCGATATGATTTTATATCTTATTGGTCAGGTGCATGGCCAGAGCCTGGCAGCACAAGTATCTGATCAATTTATACATGACCGAATCAGAGACCCCAGTGACCGACAGCGGATGGAGCTGCGTTCCCGTCTTGGCGTATCGCATCCAAAATTGCTGGCTGTCGTTGGGTTGATGGAACAGGGGCTGGAAGAGCCTTTTTCACAGACGGAACTGGCAATGCAAGCAAATTTATCCACACGACAACTGGAAAGATTATTCAGAAAATACTTATCTACAACTCCGACGCGGTATTATTTAAACCTACGCCTGGCAAGAGCTCGCCATCTGCTTCGACAGACTTCCATGTCGATTCTATCAATTGCACTGGCCTGCGGATTTGTGTCCGCATCGCATTTTTCAAAATGTTATCGAGAAGTGTATGGCCGTACACCCCGTGCAGAGCGCCAGCCTGAGACGACATAATCGCTATAAGGCAACTACAATGAAAGGTGGTTTCTATATTTAACTTTGCTTTCTAAGATAGCATCAAAGCTTGTGCATGTCCTTTAATTGCTTCGACCATGCTAGCCAATCCGTTTTTTCGGGTTGGGGAGAGATGTTTATCTAGTCCGATTTCAGACAAAAATTCCGGCCCAGTTGCAAGAATTTCAGATGGAAGTCGTCCTGAATAGACCCTAAGCAGCAAGGAAATTAGCCCCTGAACGATGGCCGCATCTGATGAGGCACTGAAATGAACACGACCCGCAGAATCTGTTTCCATGCCAAAATAAACCACAGACTGGCAGCCCTTTAAAATGTGCGCTTCGTCCTGCCATTCAGGTCTGATCTGAGGCAAGCGTCGACCCTGATCGATAAGATGCTGGTATCGGTCGGCCCAATCATCAAAAAATGAGAATTCCGCAATAATTTCGTCAGCTTCTTGTTGTGCAGACAGAAATGGGGACATAATAACCACTTCTAAAACGGGCAAACTGCGACGGATAGGGACAACACGCTCTTGCGTGACACACTCAAACTATCCTAAACCTAGTGCAGACGTTTTGTTTCGGCAAGGTGGCTAGCGGATAAATTTGGTTTAGTTTTTTATTGGATAACAGATGTTGTCACGCACCGTTTCTTATTCTTCTAATTTGACTGTTGCCCCGGCCATTTTCTGGGGCCTTTTGCTAGCTGGTTTGGCTGTGCGCCTTTATGCAGTGATAATCAGCCCGCTTGAACCCAGTGTTGATGAAGCCCAGTACTGGCTGTGGGGGCAGACTCCACAGTTGGGCTATTATTCAAAACCACCTCTCGTAGCTTGGATTCTAGCAGGAACCAGTTCTGTTTTTGACCAACAGTATTTTGGACAGCTCTTGTCCTTACGCATCTCTGCGCCCCTAATTCATACGCTGACAGCACTATTTTTATGGCAAACTGGCAGGTTGTTATTTTCAGATAATGCTGGGCGACTTGCAGCGATTTTATGGATCAGCCTACCTGCTGTTGGGCTGGGAAGTTTTGTGATGTCAACTGACACACCTTTGCTGCTATTCTGGAGCGCGGGACTATATTGCCTTATCCGCGCTGATGAAACTTTTCACCCAAATTATCGCTGGATGGGATTGGCCGGCATTTGTGTCGGGCTGGCCACGCTAGCAAAATATGCAGGCTTGTATTTTTTATTATCTCTGATTTTCTGGATGATGACTAGTAGCTTCCGCAAACCAAGTCAAAAAATTAAGCTGTTTGGCATATTTTTTACGACTGCTTTTTTTGCCTCATTACCTACCTGGTGGTGGAATTACAATAATGGCTTTGTCACACTCTTGCACTTGACAGAAAACGCTAATTTTACACAAAGCGGGATTTCACTTGCGAAGTTTCCAGGCGGTTCTTTTGAAGGCATTTCCGCTTTCTGGGGCGCACAATTTTTTGTCTTTGGCCCAATAACCCTTTTATTACTGGTTTTCAGTCTAGCAGGCCTCGGACACGGAGCCAAGCACAGCAGACTCCATTTATTTATTTGGCCGGTCCTGGTGATCATGACGGGGCAGGCTTTCTTGTCAGAGGCCAATGCAAACTGGGCTGTAACCGCCTATCCGGCAGCATGTATTCTGGTTGGCCAGCTCATAACCATCAACCGTAGCAAGTTCATCCTATTTCTGGGCAAAATGTCCCTCTTAGTAAATTTTTTACTTTGTTTCGCTCTGATTACAGTCACGGCCATGGGTAGCCTAAGCCTGCTTGCTCCCACCTCTGATCCGTTTCGGCATCTAAGGGGCTGGGCAGAACTGGCCCAGAAGACAGAAACACATGCCCGTAAGACAGGAGCAAGAACCATAATCGCTTACAACCGACGGAGTGCAGCTTTGCTTCACTGGTATCTGCAGGATACTCATTTTGATATCGTGTTGCCCCGGCTTGGTCCTGGGCAGGGCAATCATTATCACCGAACCTATCCGTTGGACGCGTCCTCTTCACGCCCATTACTGGCACTGACTACACAGGACAGCGCGCCGTCCCACATACCGATTTCCGCAAGATGGCAAGGACCTACAGCCCATTCTAAAGTTCAAATTAGCAGGCGCGATCACCGCCAGGTCTGGTTCTGGCGTTCTGATTAGGACTTATGAGTGAGAAATTCTGCAAAACACCGAAGTGTGGCCTTGCTGACGTGATGTTCAACACCTTCAGCATCCTGTTCAGCAACATCCCGGTCCACACCTATAGCAATCAGAAAATCACGTACAACCCGATGCCGCTCTTTACAGGATTTAGCCAATTGCTGTCCTTCAGGAGTCAGAAAAATGGACCTGTAGGGGCGCGAAATTACGAGGCCATCTTTTTGCAGACGTTGGATTGTAGCATTTACCGTGGGGGCGGTTACACCAAACAGGGAAGCCAGGTCAACAGCCCGCGCTTCGCCTGTGCGTTCAATTAAATCAGCAATCATCTCGACATAATCCTCCGCTACCTCACTTTGGTGAGCTTTACGGATTCGCTCAAATTTTTTCACACTTTGTGCAATATTTGGGTCAGTCATTCTGTTCTGATCAGCTTTGAGATAAATGAGCATGCTAGATGTGTTCGACTCACGCTCTTGAATATATAGAATAGAATCTTAGTTGAGACAAAGTTTTTTTACTTCTATGTTGCATGCTTGTGTTCATAGACAGGAATGATATAACCAAGCAGCTAGGATAAGTCGTGACAGGTATGCTGCCTATACCTAATACAGACAACTAATGGAGACAGGCAAATGAGCAGCTTGAAAGATATAAACCAGGAAAAAGAGACAGAACTTCAAGCAGCTGCCTTCAGAGCCCTCCGTGACCACCTTCAGTCCCGCACAGATGTGCAAAATATCGATATGATGAATTTGGCCGGTTTCTGCAGAAATTGTCTGTCTAGATGGGTACAGGAAGCTGGAACCTTGAGCGGGCTTGAAATTACAAAAGATGACGCACGGGAATATATCTACGGTATGCCCTACGAAGATTGGCGTGAACAGTTTCAGACTGAGGCGACAGAAGCCCAAAAAGGTGCTTTCAAAAACAGCCATAAATAAGGTTCCAACGCGCTGTGCCTAAACTCTGAGAGAACAGCAGACTAATCATACTGATAAAAGTGAGCCCACCATGACTGTGACACCAACCCAAGGCGCGGAACAACTGCGCCAATATATTGAACGGATTGAACGGCTTGAAGAAGAAAAACGTGCCCTGTTGGCAGATCTCCGCGATGTCTATTCAGAAGCAAAGCATTCAGGGTTTGACCCTAAAACCATGCGTCAAATCGTCAAAATCAGAGCGATGGATTCAGATCTTTTGGCTGAACAGGAAACTTTGCTGACAACCTATCGTGAAGCTCTTGGCTTAGCCTAACGAGTCAATGGCTAAACCCAACCCACCAAAACCCCAACTTTCAGCTAGTTTTGCCAGCCGACTGACAACAGCCACTTCCAGAACTAGGTCTGTTTTATGTGTGGGGATCGATCCCCATCCCAGCCTGATGCCTGCATTGTTTGGTGGACAAAACCACATGCCGGGTTCACCTCAGGCTATTAAACATTTAGAGGCTTTCAGTCAGGCTATTATTGAAGCAGCAACTGGTCTGGTGCCTGCTATCAAGCTGCAGGTGGCCTTTTTTGAGCAGCATGGCCCTGAGGGCTTGCGCGTGTTGTCAAATTTAGCAATTGAGGCAAAGCATCGCGAGCTACTGGTGATCATGGATGCCAAACGTGGGGATATCGGCACAACCGCGCAAGCTTATGCTGATGCTTGGCTAGGCCCAGACGCAATATTTGCAGCAGATGCACTGACCTTAAACCCCTATCTGGGATTCGACAGTCTAGAGCCATTTATTCGCCAAGCACAACAGACCCTTTCTGGTGTATTCATCTTGGTACGGACCAGTAATCCTGGATCGGCTAACCTGCAGCAATTAATGATTGACGGCAAGCCTGCCTGGGCACATATGGCAGCCGGGCTAGCAAAGATGGTAAAAGAACAGACCGACCCAACCTGCAATATGTCCTCTGTTGGTGTGGTTGTGGGCGCAACAGGGCCTAGAGATGCCTTGGCTGTGCGCGACCTACTGCCAACCGCTCCTTTCCTGATACCAGGATATGGCGCGCAAGGTGCGAGAGCTGAAGAGGCTTTGAGCGGACTTACTGCAGATAAAGAGAAAGGCGTTTATAAGGGTGGACTGATTAATGCATCGCGCTCCATCACTCATGGTAAAGGGGTACAAAACGCAAGCACTGTAGGCGAGGCTGTCGCAGCAATAAAGAAGGCTATTCAGGAAGCGATTTCTGACCTGGCTGTTATTCGAATTTAGGCTGAAATATTTTTAATTCCTCTAATGCAGAAAAATCTTTTTGGCTTAATTTTTGATGAATGAACTAATTCAAGTGTGAGCTATCACATATTAAAATAGGGATGTTTTAAGCCCGACTGGCCAGCCATTTTTCAGCATCCAGCGCAGCCATACAGCCCATGCCAGCAGCAGTGACGGCCTGACGATAAATTTTATCGACACAGTCACCCGCCGCAAAAATGCCATTTTTCGAAGTGCGTGTTGTTCCAGTTTCAACCGTGATGTAACCTTCATCATCCAAATTTACAGCTGATTGAAACGCAGCGGTTGCTGGGTCATGACCGATCGCCACAAATAGGCCATGGGCAGCAACCTCCTCGCTCATGTCACCATCTGTTGCCGCAAGACGAATGCCGGTAACGCCCTTATCATCGCCTAGAACTTCCTCAACGACACGGTTCCATTTCACTGTGATCTTTTCATTAGCCATCAGCCTGTCTTGCATAATCTGTTCTGCCCGCAGACTGTCACGGCGGTGGACAAGCGTAACAGACTGGCAGATATTGGCCAGGTACAGAGCTTCTTCAACAGCTGTATTGCCACCACCAACGACAACCACATTCTTTTCACGATAAAAAAACCCGTCGCAGGTAGCGCAAGCGGAAACACCTCGCCCATTAAAGGATGTTTCTGAGTCCAAACCAAGCCAGCGGGCAGATGCTCCGGTTGCCAGAATAACACTGTCTGCTGTAATCAGATCGCCAGAATCACAAGTTAAAGTGAAAGGATGACTGGACGCGTCCAGTGCTGTGATCAAGTCATATACGACCCTAGTGCCAACATTTTCGGCCTGTGCCTGCATTTGTTGCATCAACCACGGTCCCTGCACCACATCAGCAAAGCCAGGGTAGTTTTCAACATCGGTGGTTATAGTCAACTGGCCGCCAGGCTGGAGCCCTGTCATAAGAACTGGATTCAGGTTGGCCCGGGCCGCATAAATGGCTGCTGTAAGACCCGCCGCTCCTGCCCCAATAATGACCAGTTTTTCATGTCTGAATGCCATCTCAATATCCTTTGCCTACCCAGTTCTTTCCACGATGTTTTTATTTGCGCCCACTTTACAAATAATGACAAATTTAGCTGCAATGAGTTATGTTTAAACGAGGCTAAAGAATGATTGTCAAGCGGTTGGTATGAGAAATTACGCATCCTTTCGAATAATTCAAATATTTTTATTTTTCGAAAAGCATATCGCTTACTTATGGCGTATCATTAGTGCTGGGTTTGCTATTTGTTTCTTTTTGCCTTTTGGAGAGACAGACGCGGCTGAAAAGATCCGCGGTCAGGCATTACAGGGTGACCTTATGGTCTTTAAGACAGATGTCGGAACGCAGCTAAGCCTTGATGGCGCACCATTGCTAATTTCCTCAACTGGCTATTTTGCCTTCGGGTTTCATCGAGATGACAGCATGGCCGTAAGCCTTGATATTCTGTCTCCTGACGGGCACAGAAAGCAGATAGTACTGACCCCAAAATCGCGCCTGTATGATGTACAGCGAATAGATAATCTGCCTGGTGCCATGGTGACACCGCCACAGGAAGTTTTAGAACGGATCAGAAGGGATGCTAGAGACGTAAAAGCCGCGCGGGCGATATTCTCGGAGCAGGAGGACGCATTAGTGAATAATTTTGACTGGCCAGTCTGGGGGCGAATAAGCGGAATTTATGGCTCACAGCGCATTCTGAATGGCCAGCCGCGCCAGCCACATTACGGCATTGATATAGCCGCTGCATCTGGGCTTGCAGTTAGAGCCCCCGCAGATGGCAAAATTGTCATGGCGAAAGATCTCTATTTTACGGGCGGCACTATCATCATTGATCATGGCTATCATCTAAATTCAACCTACTCCCATTTAGCTAAGATGATCACCCCTATCGGCACATACGTAAAACGAGGTGACATCATCGGTACGGTTGGTTCAACTGGCCGGTCAACCGGACCACATCTAGATTGGCGTATCAATTGGAAAAACAAACGTCTCGACCCCCTCTTGCTTGCCGGACCCTTGCTGCCTGCATTGCCAATACCTCGTCCATTCTGAAAATTTATCTAATTGTCTTAGGCTTGGCAGTATTTGGCACAATTCCTACTGCACAGTCAGCAAACAATACTCACGATGGCTCTGTTTATGATTTTGTCTATGTAACCGAATGGGGCGCAACAGATGTGGGAGTTAGTGTGTCGCGCTGGCGCATTGCAGAAAACCAGTTTTTTCTGACAGGTGAATTCAACGCGAGCGGGTTAGTTCAGCTGATGGCTGATTTTTCCGGCCATGTGAATATAAAGGCAATACGAGATGATAAGAGTTGGCAGGGTCAGCAACTGGTAATTGCCAGTACTTGGGGCAGTCAAACAAGCGTGGCTGAAACTACATGGTCACATGATGGTCGCATAGCCACAACTAAAACAGAGCCTACCCCTGACTTAGAGGAGGTTTACCCGATTGATGCAGCAATGCTAAGGGGTGTTACTGACCCGTTTAGTGCCATGATGACCATGCTTAATCGCCTTGACGCTGGCAAGTCATGTAGCGGGATTTTCCAAATTTATGATGGACGAAGGCGCGCAGAGTTGAGCTTCAGTGATTTGGGAATAGTTGAATTGGACCCAGACAGAGCTTTTGCCTTTGGCGGTAAGACGCAACTCTGCGGTATGGTTAGTCTGCCATTGGGCGGGCACAGACGCAAATCTCGTTTTACGTCAAGGAGTTCCAATTCGAACAAAACAAGAGCCTATATTGCTAGGCTCGCACCCGGCCTTCTGGTTCCTGTGCGGATTGAGGTGGATTTGTTTTTTGGTCAGATTGTTACTAGGCTTGATATGAAGCGATCACGATTTTAATCTCTGCTAGCGTTTCTGGTGTTCTGAAAAAAGCGCCCGCAAGCCCTCACGATAGGTAGGATAATCAAGAACAATCCCTAGTTCAGGGCCAACAAGAACAGAGCGCAGGCGCCGCTTCGACACATAGAATGACCGAGCCATATCGCTTAAATCTGCTTGTTCAAGCGAAACAGGCTGCGGCGGGTCAACCCCGAGTAGCTTCGCTGCAAACCGAACCACATCACCTTGTGCAGCAGGTTCATCATCACACAGATTGATGATTCTGCCTGGCCGGGGCTGGTCAATCGCTGCCAGAATAATTTTTGTGATATCTCTCAGATGAATTCGATTAGAGAATTGGCCTTTATTTTCGATGATGCGGGCCCGGCCTTCAGCAAAAGCCTCCAGCACATTCCGGCCTGGGCCATAAATACCGGCGACCCGAAATATTTCTGCACCACAAACGGCGTGCCAAGCCTTTTCAGCCTCCAGCCTGTTGCGGCCTCTTTGTGTGGCCGGTGCAGGCGTGACAGTTTCATCAACATATCCCTGTCCCTGATCAGAATAAACTGAGGTTGCCGAAATATAACCTGACCAGCCGGCGAAGTCAGCAATCTCCTCTTCATGGCAGGCCAGCACAGGATCTAGTCCGGACAGCGGTGAGATTGTGGTGAGTAGATGGCTGCAAGACGACAGATGAGCCGCCAGATCAGGAACCGGTGTGTCTGTATCAAACCGCACAATCTGCCAGTTTGCTGGCACATTTTCTTTCAGTTTTTCTGGCGCTCGCGTAGTGCCAGTAATCTGCCAACCCCGGGCAGACAGGCTGTGGGCGAGATGCTGGCCAACATAGCCTAAGCCAAAGATAAAAATATGTTTCTGCGCCATCAGCCTTTCCCTTGTTCTTTCTTGCTGCACCGTCTTAAAAGATATGTATCCATAATCCAGCCCTGTGCGGCCCGAGCCTTGGCCCGCCTGTCGAGAATCTCATCCGCGACATCACAAAGATGCCCGCTGATAAGGAGTTGTTCAGGCATGCCAAGATAAGCCCCCCACCAGATATCAAAATTGGCTCTGTTCAGCTGGTTAAAGGCTGCCTGCCCATCCAGCATAATGACGGCTGTATCCACCTCTGGCGGCAAACCCTGTTCAGATAAGCGGCGCCCTGTAGTGACAATAAACGCCCCCCCAAGCGTATTCAGCGGAATTTTATGGGCAGCGGTTAGCGCCTGAACCGCCGTAATGCCCGGAACGACGGTAACCTTAGGGGCGGGTTTCAGCCTAGCAGCGATGCGCAGCGAGCTGTCATATAGGCATGGGTCCCCCCAAATAAGAAGAGCCACCCGCTGCACAGACTGACCTGACCTTATTGTCGCTGTCTGGATAGTCTGTGTCCAGATATTTGCGATGGCGTCATGCCAATCATCAACTGCAACTAGATAGGGCTTGCCCGCCTCACGTTCAGGCAGGGAAAATTCAAAAACCGGCGGCATCTCTGCCCCAAGAAGTGACAGGCAGATATGATAGCGCAAATCTGCCAGATCCCGTTTGGTTTTGCCCTTATGCGGCACCATGATGATATCTGCTGTGCGAAGCATATGTTCTGCCTGACGTGTGACATGCTCAGGATTGCCCGTGCCAATGCCCAACAGAAACAGTTCAATCTTTTCCATCAGCCGCCTGCCCCTTCTGCCAGCGGACCATACAGAATAAGAGCAGGCGATGTGGATATATCCCCCTCTAGCTGTTCAGCCAGTGCTTTGATAGTTGTTCTAGTCAGAGTCTGTTGCGGTGTTGAGACTGCCTCAGCCAGAAGGGCAGGTGTATTTGGCGGCAAACCGTGCTGTTCCAGCTGCTTTTGTAATTGGCTAAAGGTACGTTTCCCCATAAACACAATCGTAGTTGCGCCAGGATCAGCAAGCGCAGACAGGTTGATGTCCTCAGGCAACTGACCGTTGTTGTCATGACCGGTGATAAATTGGATCCGACGCGCGGTTAGGCGGCGAGTCAGCGGAATACCCGCTGCTGCTGCTGCTGCGCAGGCAGATGACACGCCGGGAATAATTTCATAGGCTATGTCAGCTGACCGCAGCGCCACTAGCTCTTCTTCCAACCGGCCAAACACACCCCCATCACCAGATTTCAGCCTGACAATGTGACCGCCTGTCTGGGCGAAATCCAGAAGAAGCCGGCTGACTGCCTGTTGTTTTGGCGAGGGGCGTTGCGCCCGCTTGCCCACTGCGACAAGATCCGCTCCAGCTTTGGCGTGGGAAAGAATCGGGCCGGCAGATAGATCATCAAATAAGATCGCATCTGCCTTTTTCAGCCGGTCAACTGCCTTTACGGTTAACAGCTCAGGATCACCTGGACCAGAACTGACAAAACTTACAAATCCTGCCATCAGCCCACCCCTGCGATCATGTGAAAAAATGTGCCGGAAACCTGGCCGCGTACAGACCCTGTTTCAGGCACCAGATCCCCTTCAGCATCCACCACAGAAAATAATGGCGTGTCCGGCTGTTCAAGAATTGAACTATAATGAAATTCATGACCGCTCCATTTTGTATGGCGGTCAAAAAGGCAGCTGTCTGTGACCGTTTCTGCCAATCGATATCCCAGATGGAATTTTCTGTCTGCATAACTTGTCACCAGTCCTAATAAGCCCAGCATGT
>DEBO01000058.1:70530-70938 GCA_002348585.1 Alphaproteobacteria bacterium UBA2954
CCGTGTTTCAGCATGGGCACGAATGGCTGAAAAACAGGTCTGAGCGGCGGCGAGGCGTCCTGCATGAAGTTCAGGATAGCCACCGGGCAACCAGATCACATCCGCGGTGCTGTCTGGCGGGGCATCAGCAAGGGGTGAGAAAAAACTGAGCTCCTTGCCGCTATCACGCCAATGTTTGAGGATATGCGGATAGGTAAAGGAAAAAGCCTCGTCACGGGCAAGAGCAATATGTTGGCCCGGCGGGGAAGGCAAGGCCAGCGCAGATATGACAGATGATGACATTTCAGATGATGCCGGCCCAGATGAGAATGGATTTTTAGCTGTAGCCACAGCCTGCAGACGGTTCAGATCAACATGTTCTGCTACAAAGGCGGCGTAATCAGCGATCGATTTATCAAGATCAGGATG
>DEBO01000016.1:0-987 GCA_002348585.1 Alphaproteobacteria bacterium UBA2954
TGGTGAAATTGCACATGCTTATTTTATATTTGGTGTTGATGACAAAGCTGTAAGGGTAGCCCGACAGGCAATTGCCAAAGACACCGAACAGGCTTTTATCGCCTATTGGGCTGGCGGTCTTGCCTCTTGGCGTGCAGAGCGGTTTGAGCTTGCGGGCAGTTTTTTCAGGACATTAGCCGAAATGGAAAATGCGCCTGATGTTTTGCGTGCGGGTGCCGCCTTCTGGGCACATCGGGTCGCAATGCGTTTTGGCAAGCCATTGCAGGCAGACAGCTATATGAATATTGCCGCAACATATCCAGAAACATTTTATGGCGTTATGGCTGTGCAGGCTGCTGGCCAGCGCTATGAGATTGATTTTTCTCTACCTGCTATTACAGATGATTTCAGGGCCTGGCTGGCTGCGCAAAAAGGTGGCCAGCGTGCGCTGGCTTTGTTGCAGGTCGGTAACTGGACAAGGGCTGCGCGTGAATTGCGGTATCTTGTCGAGGAAATGCCATCTGCTTTTAAGCGGGATTTGATCGCTTTCGCAACACGCAATCATATGCCCGGTCTGGCCTTTAGGCTCGCTGATCTGCATCAACGCGATACAGGTGAGCAAATTTATGCCGCGCTCTATCCTTTGTTGTCAGAGAAGACAGAATTTGTTGTAGATGAAGCTCTTGTTCTGGCGATTATCCGAAAGGAATCAGGCTTTTATCCGCTGGCGCGCAGCCGCGCACGGGCAGCTGGCCTGATGCAGCTCATGCCGGCCACTGCAGCTTTTATTGCTCAGGACAGGCGTTATCGGCGCACTCATAAGCATAAGCTCCATGATCCTGCCTTGAATTTGCATCTAGGACAAAAGTATATTGGCCATCTGTTAGCTGAACCGCATATAAATGGGGACTTGGTGCGTATGCTGGCAGCTTATAATGGCGGGCCTGGGAATCTGAATAAATGGTTGCGCAAACTTGACCACAAAGACGACAGTTTTCTTTTAATTGA
>DEBO01000016.1:1331-7606 GCA_002348585.1 Alphaproteobacteria bacterium UBA2954
CCGGCGCGCGAAACTCGAAACTATGTTAAGGGCGTTCTCAGTTATCTGTTTATTTACCGTAACCAGCTGGGCCAGCCCATGCCTTCGCTTCTTGATTTGGTTGCCGGCCAGAAAGCAGATAGACAGATAGCATTATCTAAGTGATTAGCTAATTACACTTCGGGAAAAATACATGTCAAGAATTGATGAAACAAGGCCCTTTATCGCTGTTCGGATTGCTGTCCTTACTGTCTCTGATACACGCAGTCTGGCCGAAGATAAATCAGGAGACCTTCTGGCTAGCAGCCTGATTGAAGCAGGTCACATACTTGCCGCTCGTGCAATTTGCACAGATGATGTTGATACCATCACCGCACAGGTGAACAGATTTATCTCTGATACTGAAATTGACTGTGTCATTTCCACTGGTGGCACTGGCGTTACGGGACGTGATGTGACGCCCGAAGCGTTCAGATCCGTATTTGAAAAGGAAATTGAAGGTTTTGGTGAAATGTTCAGATTCCTGTCATTTCAGAAAATTGGCACTTCGACATTGCAAAGCCGCGCGGTCGCCGGAGTTGCGGATGGCACCTATCTGTTTGCTCTACCTGGCTCGCCTTCCGCTTGCCGAGATGCCTGGGATGATTTACTGGCGCATCAGCTGGATTATCGGCATAGGCCCTGTAATTTTGTTGAAATCATGCCGCGACTGCGTGAAGCGGGCCTCGCTGGTCGGTCATCTGGCAAATGAACGGTAATGTTTTAGACAAAAGGCTTTTGACATGGTCAGATATGTGACAGCCGCTCCAGTCAAGCCAGATTATACCTTGGAACAAACCTTTTGCAGACAGGGCGCGGTCATTGGTGTTGATGAGGCGGGTCGTGGCCCATGGGCCGGGCCAGTTACAGCGGCAGCCTTTTGGATAAACCCAGAGTATAAAAATATGCTTCCTAGGGGCCTAACAGATTCAAAAAAATTATCGGCATTGAAAAGAGAGCATGTCCGACAGGGACTCTGCGATTCAAATAACCGTCATCTATGGGCAATTAAGCACAGCCCTGTTGCGGAAATAGATAGGGTAGGTATTTTACCAGCAACATTTTTAGCGATGGAAGATGCCGTATCTTCTCTTGCAGACTTGCTGGCACAACAGCATAATATGCAGCTTTCCATGGTTTTAATTGATGGCAATCTTCTGCCGCCTCTTGATGTACCCTGTAAGGCAGTGGTTAGGGGTGACGGCCGTTCGTTATCGATTGCTGCAGCCTCTGTTTTAGCAAAAGAGGCTCGTGATGAGGTGATGCGTGGCCTTGCTAAAACTTATCCTGATTATGGGTGGCAGACAAATGCAGGCTATGGCACTAAAAGGCATCAGAATGCGCTTCAACAATTTGGTGTTACCCCTCATCACCGTAAGAGTTTTGCGCCAATAAAGAACAGAATGAAAACAGACACTCGGTAAGGGCGCTGTATAAGTGCTAGTATCTTTCGCCGAAACAGCTTAGCTGACTATTCGCGGCTATGTCTGCTACTCGCAGACTGAATTACTAGATCTCGTTAGTTTGAAAGATCTGTACACAATATATAGATATGACTTTAGCTTATTCTTATAAACAGTTGACTTTGTTAGATTCTGCTGTCACCCATTTGATTGTGCTCAATTCTAGTCGTCGGAAAGATCACATGAAAACAGATATTATCATACAGGGAAGTTGTGTTGATAAGCTTGCCACCTTACCCGACAGATCTGTTGATTTAATTTTCGCAGACCCTCCTTACAACCTGCAATTATCAGGTGATTTGACGCGCCCAGATCAATCACGAGTGAACGCAGTCAACGATGATTGGGATAAATTTGACAGTTTTACCGCCTATGACCAGTTCAGCGAATCCTGGTTAAAAAACTGCCGGCGGGTGTTAAAAGATGATGGCGCTTTGTGGGTAATCGGCAGCTATCACAATATTTTCAGGCTTGGGCGTACGATGCAGGATTTGGGCTATTGGATCCTAAACGATATCGTATGGCGTAAATCAAACCCGATGCCTAATTTCCGAGGCCGCCGGTTTACTAACGCCCATGAAACACTGATTTGGGCGGCAAAGAGTGAGACATCAAAATACATTTTTAACTATGATGCGATGAAGGCCTTGAATGACGGAGTGCAGATGCGTTCGGACTGGTACATGCCTATCTGCACAGGCTCAGAGCGGCTGAAGAATAAATCCGGTCAGAAAGCGCACCCAACACAAAAACCAGAAAATCTGCTTGCACGAGTGATTTTATCATCAACAAAGCGGGGTGATGTAATCCTAGATCCGTTTTTCGGCACTGGGACAACAGGTGCTGTTGCTAGGCGACTTGGCCGTCATTATATCGGCATTGAACAGAATAAGGATTATGTAAAGCTGGCCACTACACGCATCGCGGGTGTTCAGCCGATTGTTGATGATGAGATCCTGACAACAGCCGAGAAACGGGCACAGCCGCGCGTGCCTTTTGGCGCGCTTGTAGAAGGCGGATGGCTGGCAGCGGGTGACACGTTGTTTGACAAAGCAAAGCTGGTCAAAGCACGTGTCTGTGCTGACGGCTCTCTGCTCACAGATAACAAACAAAAGGGATCAATTCATGGTCTTGGGGCTGCCCTGCAAAACCAGCCATCCTGCAATGGCTGGCAGTATTGGCATATCAGCCGAAATGGCCGGGATGTGTCTATTGATAGTCTGCGTGAGGAATATCGCAAATTCATGCAAAAGGACTGATCAGCTAACTGCATTACGCCGCGGCGGTAGCAGGAAAAATCCTAATAATAACAAGATGATCACTATTGCCATCCCGCTGCGTTCATGGCCTGTAAAGACGACCAGCCAGCCATAAAGCAAAGGACCGATAAAGCTAGTTACTTTGCCTGAGAAGGCAAATAGGCCAAACATACTAGCTGTATGCTCTGCTGGCACACGTTTAGCCATCCAGACCCTTGCTGCCGACTGGCAAGGGCCAATAAATAGGCCTAAAATAAGGCTAGCTGTCCAGAAGACAGATTTGTCTGTTGTAATTACTGCAATTATACCCAGCCCTGTCAGACTGAGCAAGGATACACGCATCACAAGGGATGGACCAAAACTGTCTGTCAGTTTGCCAGATAGAATCGCCCCTAGCCCTGCTGTGACGTTCAACGCAATTGCAAAAATCAGGATTTCTGTTTGGCTGAAGAAAAAGACCTTCGCGGCAAATATCCCACCAAAGGCAAACAAGGTTACAAGACCATCCGTGAACATCATCCTAGCGAGCAGAAACCGCTTCATGCCAGGAATGCGTCCAGCCTGTCTTAGGCTTGCGATCATTTGTGTTGTGAAATTACCTCCCAGAGGACGGGCAGCCGGCTTTGGTCCGTATATGAATAAGGGCAACGCAAATATAATCAGCCATAAGCCTGCAAACAGCATGGTCAATCGCACAGATAGCCCTGTATCACTGTTTGATCCAAAAAGGGGCGGGTCGGGCAGGATGAGGATAAACAGAACCAGAAGCAGTGCCACAATTGCTCCAATGTAGCCGCAGCCCCACGCTAATCCAGACAGTCGGCCATATTCTGACTTTCTGCCAATCATCGGCAACAGTCCGTTGTAAAATAAAAACGCTGCCTCACTAAAGAAAATAGATAAGCCGGATAAAATCAGTGCCAATTGAATAAAATCAGATGAAGGCTGGATAAACCATAAAGCTGCTGTCACAGCAGCTGCAATGACAGAACTGACTATAAAGCCTTGTTTGACCAGTCCTTCACTGTCCGCATATCGTCCCATTATTGGGGCTGCAAACGCTAAGAGGAAGGCTGATAAGGCTGTCATTTGCGCCCAGTAAAAACTGCCATTTTCTGGAGCAATTACAGTGGTGAAATAGACAGCAAAAACAAAAGTTGCATGCAAGGTGGGCAGAGGTGATGATGCCCAGTCATATAAAATCCAGCTTATCCGCGCGCCCTGTCGTAATTTTGGCTGCGCTGTGTTCATCAGAATTCATAATGTTGAAGAGCAACAACATCACAAGGCAGTTTTTCGCGGCCATTCAGCCCCGTCAGTTCAATAACACATACTGCACCTGAGAGGGTGCCGCCAGCTCGCCTGATTAGTTTTGCTGATGCTTCTAATGTGCCACCGGTTGCCAGCAAATCATCACAAAGAATAACCCGCTTTCCAGTGAGTGCACGTGACGACTGTAAAGACAGCCGTGCCGTTCCATATTCCAAGGCATAGGATTCTTCCAGAACTTTTCCTGGTAGCTTGCCTGCCTTTCTAATCATCACTGTTCCGCAATTCAGTTCCAACGCTAGGGGCATCGCAAACAAAAACCCCCGTGCATCGACCCCCGCAATGATATCTGGATTAAATTTACGGGTAACTTCTGCCAAGCGGCTTATCAGTTGGCGCAGGACAACAGCGTTTTCCAAAGCGGGACTGATGTCATAAAATGTGATCCCCTCTTTTGGAAAACCAGGCGTCTTTGAGATATGCGGATCAAGCGAGAAAACGGATGTCATCATGGTCTCATTCGGGCTTTTTTCTCAAGCCGCTTTTGGTGCAGAATCGGCTCTGTATAGCCAGATGGCTGAACACGACCCTTAAAAACCAGGTCGCAAGCAGCGTTAAAAGCCAACGAACCATCAAAATCTGCAGACATTGGTTCATAGGATGGATCATTTCTGTTCTGCGCATCAACTTTTGCGGCCATTTTCTTCATAACGGCCATAACCTGATTTTCAGAGCAGATATTGTGATGCAGCCAGTTAGCAATATGTTGTGAGGAAATACGCAAGGTGGCCCTGTCTTCCATCAAGCCAGTATCATTGATATCCGGTACTTTTGAGCAGCCCACACCTTGATCAACCCAACGCACAACATAGCCCAAAATGCCTTGCGCATTATTTTCTAACTCTTCTGTAATATCAGTATCTGACCAGTTTGGTCGCTGGGCAACAGGAATGGTTAAGATGTCCCCAAGCTTTGCACGTGCCTGTCCTGTCAGCTCAGCCTGACGAGCAAACACATTAACTTGATGGTAATGAAGGGCATGCAGCGTAGCCGCTGTGGGTGATGGCACCCATGCACAATTTGCTCCTGACTGTGGATGGCCAATTTTTTGTGTCATCATCTCGGCCATCATATCTGGCATGGCCCACATGCCTTTGCCAATTTGCGCAACGCCGGAAAAACCACAGCGCAACCCGATATCCACATTCCAGTTTTCATAAGCTGAAATCCAAGCAGCTTCCTTCATATCTGCCTTGCGAATCATTGGTCCTGCTTCCATTGAAGTATGTATTTCATCTCCTGTGCGATCTAGAAAACCAGTATTGATGAAAACAACTCTGCTAGCTGCTGCTCTGATACATTCTTTCAGATTGACTGTTGTGCGTCGCTCTTCATCCATAATGCCAACTTTGATTGTATTTTCTGGCAGTCCCAAAAGATTTTCAACAGCATTAAAAATATCACAGGCAAAGGACACTTCTTCTGGGCCATGCATTTTTGGTTTCACAATATAAACAGAACCAGTGCGTGAATTCCCTTTGCGTTCAAGGTCTGGCAATGCGCCAAGCGCAGTCATAAAGGCATCTAAAATACCCTCCGGTATTTCGCTTCCGTCTTTCAACAGAATTGCGGGGTTTGTCATCAGGTGACCTACATTGCGCACAAGCATCAGTGACCGACCATGTAAACAAAGCGCGGTTCCATCTGGTGCCGTATATTCCCGATCAGCATTTAATGACCGGGTGAAGGTCTTTCCGCTTTTTTGTATTTCAACAGAAAGACTGCCTGTCATCAGCCCCAGCCAGTTTTTGTATGCTAAAACTTTATCTTCACCATCGACAGCAGCGACTGAATCTTCACAATCCATAATCGCAGTAAGAGCTGATTCCAATACAATATCGTTAATGCCAGCTTGATCAGTTTTACCAATTTGGCCGTCAGGATTTATCTGTAAATCAATATGCAGGTGGTTCTTTTTCAAAAGAACAGATGTAGGATTTTCTGGCTTTCCGCTATAGCCTGCAAACTGTTCGGATATTTGCAGTGTAGTTTCAACATTGGGCGTCATAATTTTCAACACACCGCCTGCGCAACTCAGGCCGGTAATATCCGTCCATGATCCGCTTGTCAGCGGCACTCGCTCATCCAGTAAAGCTCTAGCTTTGGCAATTACCGCTGCGCCGCGTGCCGGATTATATCCCGTCCCTTTTTCAAGGCCGTTTTCTTCTGCGATGACATCTGTGCCGTAAAGCGCGTCATAAAGGCT
>DEBO01000016.1:7938-12706 GCA_002348585.1 Alphaproteobacteria bacterium UBA2954
CCCCATCTAGCATTGGCGGCATTCAGGGCATAACGAGCATTCATGACAGGCACAACCAGTTGTGGGCCCGCTATAGTTGCAATCTCTGCATCAACACGTTCTGCCGAAATAACAAAATCATCACCCTCGTCCACGATATAACCAATCTCGCGTAAAAAATTTGTGTAGGCAGCCTCATCAAAGCCCTTTTCACGGCGCTTCTTCAACCAGTTGTCAAGTTTGCTCTGAAGTGTTTCACGGCGATCGAGAAGTTCAGCATTGCGCAATGCAAGCTGATGGACAGCTTCATCAAATCCAGTCCAGAATGAAGCCTCGTCCTTACCTGCTTCTGGCAGCAATGTATCGTTAATAAAGGTTAGAATCGCAGAGTCTACAGACAGGTTTCCGTGTGCGATGTAGCCCATAATATTTATCTCCAGTAAAAAGGAATTGTCTGTCGGCAGAACAGGGTGAAATCATTCATCTGGCAAATCTGATACGATAAAAAGGTTACATATTACCGTTATCGCCAATGATTGGATACGCCATTTCGGCCGTAAGTATAATCAATCTTTTCGGATTATGAAATGGTGTTTTAGATTTGGGAGTAATGGAGTTGAGGATGGATCATGGACCGTCCCATGAAATGCCTGCCGCTCTCAGTTGTTTGCGCAGAAATTCAACCATTTCGTCTAGGGCAGTCCTATTTTCACCTTGTGCACGGGCAACAAGTGCTGGTTCAGTATTTGAAGCCCGGATCAGACACCAGCCAGAAGCGGTGGTCAGTCGCACTCCATCGATGAGATTCATCTGCTCAGCCGGCATCACAGCACCTATCTGCTGCGACAGCCGTTCAACAGCGGTGAATTTTTCATTGTCTGGGCAATGGATATGACATTCCGGCGTAGTAAAGCTTGGGGGCAGCCGGTCAAGAAAATCTGTAAGGCTTTCATTTCCTTTCTGCTTCATATGGGTGAGGCGGGATAGGAACCTGCAGGCCACATATAAGGCATCATCAAAGCCATAAAAATCATCAGCAATGAAAATATGACCTGACATTTCGCCAGCCAAGGGCGCCCCCAGTTCTTTTAAGCGTTTTTTCATGTGGCTGTGGCCGGTTCGCCAAAGATGAGGCTTCCCGCCGGCGTGGCGGACAATATCAAGTGCTGTTGAACTTGATTTCACGTCAAACAGGATCTCTGCACCCTTGTGCCGGTCCAGAATATCAAGGCTAAGAAAAGCTGTTAGCAGATCGCCACTGACCTGTCTGCCAGTCTTATCGATCACGCCGATGCGGTCGCCATCACCATCAAATCCAATGCCGCATTCTGCACCTGCTGAATGAACCTGTTCATTCAGGAGTTTCAGTGTATCCGGGTCAACTGGGTTAGGGTGATGATTGGGAAACCGGCCATCTATATTTGTGAATAGAGTTTTGTGTGTTCCGGAAATACCTGTAACGAGAGCATCTACCGCCGGACCGGCAGCTCCGTTTCCAGTGTCCCAGACAACAGAAAAATCACCAAAATCAATATTCTTGCGCAAACGGCCAATATAACTGTCAAATACAGAAACCTGTTCAGATGTGCCCGCGCCTATCAATGACAGCCCAAGGGCACAGGCTTCACCCAGGTTTTGAATATCCTCGCCAAAATAACTCTGATGATCGCGCACAATTTTAAAACCGTTATAATCAGCTGGATTATGACTACCTGTCACCTGAATGGCCCCGTCACAATTCAAATGTCTGTCTGCAAAATAAAGCATTGGTGTTGGCCCAATGCCGATATCATAAACATGGCAGGCTGCACTTTTCAGGCCGTCTATCAGAGCAGCTGCCAGAACGGGAGATGAAAGGCGTCCGTCCCGTCCAACGGCAACATGTCCTGCTGAAGACTTTTTTATTTGATTGCCAAAGCCAGCACCGATAGCAAAGGCGTCGTCTGTGTTAAGGGTCTTCCCAAATTGGCCACGAATATCGTAGCTTCTCAAAATTGTAGGATCAAATTTATGTTTCATGAGGAGATTTGTTCTGCTAGCCATTTCTGAAGATCTGCGCGCAGCTCAGGGCGTTGGAGCGCAAAGGCCATGTTGGCTTTGATAAAGCCGATTTTTGAGCCACAGTCATATCGCTGTCCGGAAAACTTCAGACCAGCAAAAGCAGCTTTGCCAATTCGTGAAGCTAATGCATCTGTCAGTTGGATCTCGCCTCCTGCTCCTTTATGACCCTCAGCTAAATTGGTGAATACACCAGGCTCAATAATATAACGGCCGACAACAGCCAGGTTTGATGGTGCCTGGTCAGGAGCCGGTTTTTCAATTAGGCCCTTCACCGTTATCAGGGGACCATTTTCATGGTCAGGTGTGATGATGCCATAGGAACTGGTCTCCTCGGGTGAAACTTCCATAACAGCCACCATATTGCCGTCCCGATAGGCATTTACCATCTCCTGTAAAGCTGGCGTACCCAAAATCAGGTCATCAGCAAGTAAAACAGCAACAGGCTCATTTCCGACCTGATTGCGCGCGCACCAAACAGCATGACCTAGCCCAGCAGGCTCCTGTTGACGAACATAAGATACTGAACCGGGCTTGCGCATCATCTGCTGTACGGTTTTCAACGCCTCCGATTTTCCTTTTGCCTGCAGCACATTTTCCAGTTCAGTGGAATGATCGAAATGATCCTCAATTGCTGATTTGTTGCGGCCAGTCACGAAGATAAATTCTTCAACACCTGCGGCAGCTGCTTCCTCAACCGCATATTGGATTAGGGGCTTGTCAACGACAGGAAGCATTTCCTTTGGCATTGCTTTTGTGGCTGGTAGGAATCGCGTGCCTAAGCCACCGACAGGAAAGATAGCTTTTCTTATTTTCATGAATCCAACTGACTCTCATCATAGCTTCACAGTTCTTGCGTTACAGAACATAAGGGTACATAAATATTGGGTCAAGAAAAGCAATAAGGTTTCAGTTAATGTCAGATATTATGATTTCTGAAATCCTTCATCGTTCAGCAGAAGTAAAAAATAAAATGATTTCAGTTTGTGCTGGTCCAGCAGAACAGGCTGCACAGATGATTGCAACCTCTATGCGAAAAGGTGGAAAACTAATGTTGTGCGGGAATGGTGGGTCAGCAGGTGATTCTCAGCATTTGGCAGCTGAATTTGTTGCAACTTTGGACCATACCAAGCCATGTCCAGGCCTGCCCGCTCTCTCGCTTACAACTGACACATCTTTTCTAACAGCTTATGCAAATGATTTTGGGTTTGATGGCGTTTTTGCACGACAAGTTGAAGCACTTGGAAAGCCAGGTGATGTGCTGTTGGGAATTTCAACTAGCGGCAATTCAAAGAATGTTCTGGCTGCCGCAAGAGCCGCTAAAGATAATCAGATCAGCGTTATTGCGTTTACCGGTGAAACAGGGGGGCAGATGGCAGATTTTGCTGATCTTCTGGTTGCCATTCCCAGCACAATTATAATGCATATTCAGGAATGTCATATTGCTTTGGGTCATGCTATTACAGCACGTGTTGAAACTCTTCTTTCTGAAAAATGATGAAGTGTTCGCAAGAAGTTTTTAATTTAAGAGTGAGGTATAAATGAACATTGTCGTCGTTGGTACAGGATATGTTGGCCTTGTTTCTGGCGCGTGTTTTTCTGAATTTGGGTTTTCTGTAACCTGTGTCGATAAGGATTCAGATAAAATCGCCTCTCTTGAACATTGCGAGATACCTATCTATGAGCCTGGTCTCGATGATTTTGTAAAGCGTAATTCAGCAGCTGGGCGTCTGCGATTCACAACTGAACTAGGGCCAGCCGTTAGAGCGGCTGATGCTGTTTTTATTGCGGTGGGAACGCCAACGCGCCGCGGCGATGGTCATGCTGATTTGAGCTTTTTGTTTTCAGCCGCAGAAGAAGTGGCAGCTCATCTGTTTGGCTATACAGTCGTGGTTACAAAATCAACAGTCCCTGTGGGCACCGGCCAGCAGGTTGAAAAAGTGATCCGCAAAGCCAATCCGGATGCCGATTTTGACATTGCCTCAAATCCTGAGTTCTTGCGTGAAGGTTCGGCAATCTCTGATTTTATGCGCCCCGATAGAGTTGTTGTCGGAGTAAGTAATCAGAAAGCCAAAGAAGTTATGAGGCGACTTTACCGCCCGCTGTATCTGATCGAAAAACCGGTTCTGTTTACCGGGCTGGAAACAGCTGAACTGATTAAATATGCGGCGAATGCTTTTCTGGCTGTGAAAATTTCTTACATCAATCAAATGGCTGATTTGTGTGAGAAAGTGGGTGCGGATGTGCATGATGTAGCCAAGGGCATGGGACTTGATAACCGGATTGGTGCCAAGTTTCTGCATCCAGGCCCAGGGTATGGCGGCTCCTGTTTTCCCAAAGATACATTGGCCTTGGTTAAAACAGCTGAAAGCGTTGACAGCCCAGTGTCGATCGTCGCGGATGTAGTGGCCTATAATAAAGCCCGTAAATTGGAAATGTCAAAGAGAGTTGTTTCTGCGTTTTCTGGTGATGTTAAAGGGCGCAGGCTTGCTGTTCTTGGTCTGGCTTTTAAGCCGGAAACAGATGATATGCGGGAAAGCCCGGCTATTGAACTTATTACAGAACTGATGGCAGAGGGTGCAGCAATAATAGCTTATGACCCGGTGGCCATGGATGAAGCTAGGAAGGTTTTTACTGAAAACATTTACTATGCAGATTCGGCACAAGCCTGTCTTAACGGGGCGGATGGTGCAATCGTGGTTACAGAATGGAATGAATTCCGCGCATTAAC
>DEBO01000016.1:13064-18093 GCA_002348585.1 Alphaproteobacteria bacterium UBA2954
TGACTGGAAATATCCTTGTCGATCTTCGCAATATCTATGAGCCTGAACAGATGAAAGCTGTCGGTTTGAACTATCGGTCTATTGGCCGCCCAGATGTATGAGTTAAGCTATTCTGCTTCGTTTTAATTCCCGTAGAAATTTGATTCTTAATGCAGTTAGCGATACCTTTTACAAAGGTAAACTGTGAGAGTAAAACTAACGACAAAATGAATCAGACAGGCTTTTTCTGGCATGAAAGATGTTTCTGGCATGGTGCTGGAAATTTTGCGTTTCTTTTGCCCGCGGGAGGGATGGTTGAGCCATCTGGTACATCTCGACTTCCTGAAGCCCCGGAAACAAAGCGAAGGTTGAAAAATCTAATAGATGTTTCCGGACTGGCAGATGAGCTTATCTGTTCAACAGCCATCATCCCAGCAAATGAAGATGAATTAGTCGCGGTACACACCAGTTCTTATATTGAACATTTCAAACGATGCTCTGCTGAACAGGGTGGTGATTTGGGCCTGCGCACGCCGTTTGGCCCTGGCGGCTTTGAAATTGCCTGCTTGTCAGCCGGTATGGTCAGACAGGCGCTGTTTGCCGTACTTGATGGTCAGCTTGATAATGCCTATGCCTTGTCGCGGCCGCCTGGACATCATTGCCTGCCTGATTTTCCGAATGGATTTTGTCTGTTGAATAATATTGCGGTGGCTGTGCAGGCTGTCCGGCGTGCCGGTAAGGCTGAAAGGATAGCAATCGTTGACTGGGATGTGCATCACGGCAATGGTACAGAGCATATTTTTTATGATGATGCAAATGTGCTGACCATATCTGTGCATCAGGAACGCAACTACCCTCTTGACACTGGTGATGCCAGCGATACGGGTGGCCAGGCCGCTTTATTTTCAAATCTGAATATTCCGCTTCTGCCAGGCGGGGGGCACATGACCTATATTTATGCGATGCAGCGTTTGATTCTCCCAAAATTAGCAGCTTTTAAGCCAGATATTGTAATTGTAGCCTGTGGGTTTGATGCCTCTGGTGTTGATCCCCTTTCGCGGATGCTCTGTGGATCTGATACCTTTTGTGAAATGACAAAGGCATTGATGGACTTTACTGGAAATCGTCTAGTGATGGCGCATGAAGGTGGCTATTCAGAAATTCATGTTCCTTTTTGTGGTCATCATGTTCTGCAGCAGCTTTCAGGTTCAGCTATAACGGTAAATGATCCGCTCAGCCCACGGATCACGGCACAACAGCCAGATATCAGTTTGAACCTGCTTCAGGAAAAACGCATGAATGAGATAGCAGAGTTGCATCAGCTTTAAGTATATCTAAAGAGTAAATTGCAGGTAGGATGAGATGAATTATAATCAGCTTTTTTCTTCTTTTAAGGGTCAAGAGATTTTGGTTGCCTTAATTGGCGCCGGTCAGTTTGGTGAAACATTTATCCGTCAATGCAGGCGTATATCTGGCATGCAAATCAGTTTTGTTTGTGACCTGCAGCCAGAACGGGCGAGAGCGGCGCTACTAGCAGCAGGGTATGATAAATCAGCCCTTGTTTCAGTGAGCAGTAACGAGGAGGCGGCAACAGCTTTCAATAATCATCAGATTATCATCACCTCTGATTACCGTTTAATAAAGGGACTTCCTCTCGATTGCGTGGTTGAGGCGACAGGCAGCCCTGAAGCTGCAGCGCAGGTTGGCCAAATAACAGTGATGTCTGGGTTTCATCTTGCGATGATCACAAAGGAAGCAGATATTGTTGTTGGTCCATATTTACACAAGCTGGCGAAGGCGGCAGGCAGACATGTCACCCCTGCACATGGTGATCAGCCAAGCCTGCTGATTGCGCTCCTTTCCTGGGCTGAAGTGCTTGGAATGAAAGTGATCGGCGCTGGCAAATCCAGTGAATATGATTTTGTCTTTGACCTTGACGCTGAGCAGGTAAGCTGGCGTGGCCGTACGGAAAAAATCCAGAATTTGTCTAATATTTGGGAACTTTCCAGTTCTGTTGAAAATACAGTTCAAAGGCGTGAAGCTGCCCTGTCTGCTTTTCCAAAACGGACTGTCCCTGATTTGTGTGAGATGGGCATTGTCTGCAATCATACCGGCCTGATGCCAGCTGCAGCTGCATTTCACGCCCCGCATGCAAGAGTAACTGAATTATGCGATATTTTTGCCCCAAAGGAAGCTGGTGGAATTCTGAACACTACACCATTTATTGAGGTCTTTAACTGCATGCGTCGCACAGATGAGCAGAGCTTTGGTGGTGGAGTTTTCATCATTGTGGATACAGAACAGGATGATAGCTGGGAAGTTTTAAGGGAAAAAGGCATCAGCGTAAGTAAGGATGGCAAGCGCGCTTTGCTTTACAACCCGTCTCATCTTTTAGGGTTGGAAGCAGCAATTTCAGTCATGTCCACAGTGTGGCTTGATAAACCAACAGGGAACCAAGATATTCGGCACAACGTTGACCTTCATGCCAGGGCGAGTCGTGACTGGTCAGCAGGTGAGGTACTATTGATCACAGATCATCACCATCATGAAATTGACGGATTGTTAGCTGAACTTAATCCAGCAACACATGCAGGCGAAAATGGACCCCTGCCCTATTACATGGCAGCAGAGAACGAGCTTCGGGTTGATGTTAAAAAAGGACAGCTCATTACCACCGATATGGTTATACCTCCAGAAGGGTCAACATTATGGAAATTAAGACGCCAAATGGAAGCTGATAATATAAGCATTGTTCCATCACAAAAAACAGGAGAATCATAGTGACCTTTAAACGGATCTATGGCCCGTACAAATGCGAAGCCTCAAGCTTGTGTTTTGGGACCATGCAGTTTGGCGCTGGAGCAACGGAAGTAGATAGCGCAAAAATGTATGAAGACTGCCGGACGGCAGGTGTAAATTTCTTTGACACAGCTTATGTTTACACCGAAGGCGAATCTGAAAAGATATTGGGCCGCCTGATCGCTGCTGAGCGTGAGCAGATCATCTTAGTGACCAAAGCAGGTGCGGTTGGTGGATCATCTAAAAAAAACATACGCTCTCAGCTTGAAAATAGTCTGTCACGTTTGGAACAGGACTATACGGACATCTTTTTTCTACACAGGTTTGATGATAACACACCTCTGGAAGAGACCTTTGAGGCGTTGTCTCAGCTGAAAGAGGAGGGCAAATTCTATCATCTTGGCGTTTCAAATTTTTCGGCCTGGCAAGTTATGAAGGCACAGGGGGTGGCCCTGCGACATGGATTTCCATTGGTTGAGCTGCTGCAGCCTATGTATAATCTTGTCAAACGTCAGGCGGAGGTTGAATTACTGCCGATGGCCGTGTCTGAAAATCTTGGTGTTATTAGCTACAGTCCTTTAGGTGGTGGGTTGTTAACAGGCAAATATGCCGATAAATCTGACTCGTCTGATGGCCGCCTTAATTGGGATAAGAAATATGCAGCCCGCTATGGTGAGGACTGGATGCATGAAGCAGCAACTAAACTACAGATTATCGCTGCTGAAGCTGGCTATGACCCTTTGGCTCTGGCTGTTGCCTGGGTTGCTCGCCATAAAGGGATTACAGCACCAATTATTAGTGCGCGTAACCAAGCACAGCTTGCTCCCTCATTGCAGGCAGCTAAGATTGATATGAATGATCAGCTTTATCAGGTGCTCTGTGATCTGACTCCCACCCCGCCACCGGCCACAGACAGACTAGAAGAACAAAAGGTATGAGTAATATTAAAATTTAAATATAAGGTTATTTCCGTGCTTTTGTTAGGCTTGCTGGCGGTGTCTGGCCATCATGGAAGCTATTATGGAGGCGGTCCATGCCTATTTCCGCAGTGCCATAATTGCATTCATAAAACCGGTGATGAAGCTGGTGGAAGAAATCACCTAATCTCAGAATTCGTTTCCCTTTAATGACCAGCCCGTCATAGCCTGAATGTGAAGTTACCGCCCCTAGAATTGATAATTGCTGTGAAAACAAAAAATGCACAGGATGGCAGGCTACAGGAATATAGATTAGTGCTCCGGCCATCCAGATAAGATGTTCCAGCGGGTGCATTGCATTGCCAGACCAAGGCCCTACACTGACATTACGATGGTGAACATGGTGGGCTATGCGATATAAGGGTGGCCAGTGTAAGGCCCTGTGAATACAGAAAAACCAGAGGCTGTTCCAGGAAGGGATCACAATAAATAGCCCAATGAAAAGTATTGGATTGTCAGAAAAGCTGAACCAATAGCCTATATCGTTAGCTTTTGCCCACAACAGTAAAACTTCAAACCCTGTCCAGATGGTAACGCCGCTGAAAAGTGTCCAAAACATATTATCATAAACTTGATTGCCAAAGGTGAACCGTTTGGCGTCTTTATTAGCCATTGATGCGTCGAATTTAAGCGTTTTGCCCTGACTACTCCAGCGATATAAATATAAATGGAGGCCACCAGCCAATGCCAGCATTAGCCCCACATTCTTTGCCCATACGATTGATACCCAGCTTAAAGATATGGATGCACCAGTCTCAAGTCGCGGGGTTAGCCATACCCAAGATGCCCAGGCCAGAGTAAAAAACACCAATCTTTCTGTCAGCGGCAGCCAAGATCGCAGCAACCAGCTTATCCACTCCGCAATAGCAGAGGGGAAGCGGAAATAAGGAGACGTGTTTAATGGCAGGGGGGGGATGAACGCCCACATACTTTTCTGTGGTGAATTTTGTTTTCCTACTGTCATCAGATTCTCGTTCTCGAAAGTGCGTTACGCAGGGCTAAGTTGACTATAAACCTTTCCGCACAATTATGTCGACTATAACAGTGCTGCTTGCTAGTTAGAGCTTGCCGTCGAGCACATAAGTCAGAATACGAATAACTTCATCAGGGGTTTCAACAACAGCTAAAGCTGCTGCATCAACTTCCTTTAGAGCATGCTGATGGTCAGCCCCATGCATGATGATAAGGGACTTACCCAAAGCAGAGGCATAACCCGCATCAAAGGCTGCATTCCACTGTTTATATTTGTCCCCAAACCTCACCACCACAATATC
>DEBO01000016.1:18517-19690 GCA_002348585.1 Alphaproteobacteria bacterium UBA2954
CACCACAATCATCACTAGCTTCATGATCTGTTACTGGGCTAGCAAAACAAACATCTAGTCCGGCTGCACCTTTAATAATCTGTTCTCTCCAATCGGTATGAATTTCACCTGAAAGATATAATTTTAGAGACATGTTTGATGGTCCTATCTTGCCGTATTTTTTTGACAGTTGACCCGGTGATCCAGCACACCTAACCTTTGTTATGGTCTTTTATCTTCTGGGGTCTGAAAGTAAAGTCTTAAATCTAATGTGTCTAAGTACAATACCAATATATAGTTATTTATATAGCAGGTAAAGTTAGGGGGGCCGTGATGATCAAGTCGATAGATCATGTTGTTTTGACAGCGCAAGATACAGACAAAACCAGTCAGTTTTACTGTGGCGTTCTGGGTATGACTTTGGATCGATTTATGCCTGTTGATAGTAGCTCTGAACGTTTGGCTTTATGTTTTGGTTGTCAGAAAATCAATTTGCATCAGGCGTTTTCACCTTACATGCCGCATGCACAAAACCCAATCAGCGGCGTAGTTGATACCTGTTTTTTCAGCGATACAACCATAGAAGAGTGGATCAAGATCTTCATACAATATTCTATTTCTGTTGAAGAGAGGCTAATAGCAAAGACAGGGGCAACGGGTTCTTTGTGTTCAATATATGTAAAAAACTCGGATGGAAACTTAATAGAAGTCTCAAATTTGACTAGTTAGACAATAAGGCTCATTTTCGATTTTTATACTATTGGGGCAACGTCAGAGTTATAAGGCATAATCGCTATCATGAATCTTTTTGCTAAGTTATCTGCTCGTCATGAAGCTGGACATCCTGTTCGTGTTGGCCTTATTGGCGCAGGTAAGTTTGGGTCTATGTTTTTGGCGCAGGCGTTGAAGATTCCGGCCCTTCATATTGCTGGTATTGCTGATTTGTCACCTGACGCAGCGCGGAGTAATCTTGCTTTGGTTGGCTGGAAAAACGAAGCTTACAGTGCAACGAATCTAGATGCCGCCTGTGCCCAACAGACAAGTTTCATAACTGATGATCCATCTTGCTTGATTGCAGACGATAGAATTGAAATTATTATTGAAGCTACTGGTGATCCTCTCACAGCTGTAGACCATATCATATCTGCGCTAAACGCGAGAAAGCATGTTATCAATGTCACTGTTGAGGCCGAT
>DEBO01000046.1:0-2782 GCA_002348585.1 Alphaproteobacteria bacterium UBA2954
GCCCCAGACAGATAACGTGGCTGTCGATGGCTATGCTGTTGAAGCAGCTTTTTTGGCTGCGCATCCCGATCATTTGTTTAAAGTTATTGGGACAGCACAGGCTGGTCATCCTTTCTCTGGCACAGCCGCGCCGGGTGAGGCTGTGCGTGTCTTTACCGGGGCAGTTATGCCTGAGGGGCCAGATTGTGTGGTTATGCATGAGGACTGCCAAATATCTGATGTCGGAATTATCTGCGGTAAACAATTGAAATCAGGTGCTAACATGCGTCCAGCCGGCGAAAATATTGCTGCTGGAGAAACGCTTGCCGCAAAGGGGGTCTTTCTTGGCGCGGCAGATATTGGCCAGTTGGCCGCCGCAGGCCTCAGCCAGATACCCGTATTCCAGCCTCTGAAGATTGCTTTGATGTCAACAGGGGATGAGCTAGTTCAATCAAGTGATTCGCGAAAAGTTGGCCGGATCTTTGACAGTAATCGACCGATGCTGGCCGCGCTATGTCACCAACAGGGTGCACAGATAACAGATTATGGCATTATTAGAGATGACCAAGTCAGACTGACTTCTGCCTGGCAAGAGGCGCTAGACCATTGTGATGTGATTATCAGTTCAGGAGGAGCATCCGACGGAATGGAGGATCACACTCAGGCTGCTTTAAAGGCATGTGAGGCAGAATGCTTGTTCTGGCGGTTGGCTATGAAGCCGGGACGACCGATGGCTGTAGGTAAGAAAAGGCACCAGTTTATTTTCTGTCTGCCAGGCAATCCTGTAGCTGCCTTTGTATGTTTTAGGCTTTTGGTGCGTCCCGTTCTGGATAAGCTGTCAGGCGGTCATCCGCGCCTGCCCTTCAGCCTGATGCTGTCTAGCGGCTTTAGTCATAAAAAACAGGCAGGGCGGGCTGAATTTCTGCGCGCTTGCGTAATTGAAACTGAAACAGGTGTGCAACAAGTTGTCTTGCATGGGCGCAAAGGTGCAGGTGTTATCTCTTCATTGACAGGGGCTGACGGGCTTGTTGAAATACCTTCTGCTACGACTGAGATTGCCTCAGGCCAGCCTGTTCGGTTCTATCCTTTTTATGAGGTTGTGTGATGAATATTCTGTATTTCGCATGGATGCGTGAACATACTGGCCGCGCAGCAGAAGAAATTGACTTGCCAGATGGTGTCTCCACTGTTGCCGAACTTGTGCCGCATCTGGCTAGCCGGTCGGACGGGCACGCAACAGCGTTGCGGAATCTGAAAACCGTGCGGGTTGCAGTTAACCGGGCCTATGGCACACTTGATACGCCAATTTGCCAAGGCGATGAGGTAGCCTTCTTCCCGCCTGTGACAGGAGGCTGAACTGATGACTGAACCTGTGAACAGTGCTGCTGCGGATGTGAGTATTAGAACCGCAGATTTTGACGCTGGCGTTGAAATTGACAAATTGCGGCGTGCCGGTGTTGGGGCGATTGCCACCTTTAGTGGAATTGTGCGGAATGACGCTGAAACCCCTGGGCTGATTGCAATGACACTGGAACACTTTCCGGTTATGACAGAACAGGAAATTCAGAACATTATTGATCAGGCCCGTCGCCGCTGGCCCTTAACAGCGGTGAAGGTTATTCACCGTGTCGGCCGACTTCTGCCTCAGGAAAACATCGTTTTTGTAGGCACTGCTTCTGCGCATCGCCAGGCAGCCTTCGACAGTGCTTCTTTTATAATGGATTACTTAAAAACTCGTGCGCCGTTCTGGAAAAAAGAGGAAACCAGTTCAGGTACACAGTGGGTTAAAGCCCGCGAAACAGATGATATTGCTTTGCAAAAATGGGTGGAGCCACGGTAAAGGTGCTTCACTAACACTTCATAATGCGGAAAGTGGGATGGTCATTTGATTTTCGTTAATGGTAAAGTGGAGGTCTCGGAAAGTAGGAAAACCGAGACCTCCATCGGGGGGAAGACTTTTTCAAGTCGTATTTTATACCCACGCAAGACTGATTTAGATTGGCGTGGGTATATTTTTTTTGAATTATAGCCACATAATTCTGAATAAAACCAGCCTAGATCGTCGGAAGTGCGAGTGAAATTGGTTTTTTATCTCCTTTTAAAGGCTTTTATAGATGGTTTTCCGGCTAGAAACAGGCTTAAGCGCAATTGCTGTTGCACGCTATACAGCAAATCGCTCAACTGCTTTGGATGCAGATGACCAGCATCATCCTCTAATGTACGCAGGATTTGACCTGCCATGCCAACCAGATCAGCCCCCAACCACAAGCATTTCGCCGCATCCAAGCCATGCCGGACCCCGCCAGAGGCAATCACACACAGGTTGTCGGATACGGCCCGGGCCTGCGCAATCGCATCAGGCAGCATCAGGCCGAAGGATAAAAAGGGCGCATAATGCGCCCGGTCAGTTGCCGGGCGTCTGTTAAGCTCAATTTGTGCCCAGTTTGTCCCACCTTTAGCCGCGACATCCACATGCCGTACGCCGATGGCTGCCAGACGTCGGACTACATTACCAGACAGGCCTGCTCCCACCTCTTTCACCAGCACAGGACAATTCAGCGTACCAACAGCCGTTTCAATTGCCGATAATACCCCGCGCCAGTCATGATCACCTTCTGGTTGAATGGCTTCTTGTAAAGGGTTTAAATGAATGGCTAGCGCATCAGCTCTGATATCTTCAACAGCAGCGCGAGCCAGCTTCAGCCCATCCTTTCCGGCCAGCTGGGCGCCGCCCAGATTTCCAATCAGAACAGCATCAGGGGCTAGGCGACGCAGCTCAGCCTGACTTTGCCCTGATTCAAGG